>JASHSR010000549.1 GCA_030038645.1 Gammaproteobacteria bacterium | reverse complement strand
AGGAGTACTACTCTTCCACGAACGTGATCATCAACCAGGCGTACGTGCAACTGCCGCCGGATTCCGCGGGCGGGAAATTGGTCGGCCTCGGAAATGGACTGCAGCCCGAGCACTCGGTCAACTTGAGCGTCGGCATGGTCTGGCGGCCCCTGCCGGCCATGATCGCGACCCTCGACCTCTACCACATCACCATCACGAACCGCATCGTCGATACGGGTGACCTGTACGGCACGCTAAACGGCGTCGTGCAGCCCGCGGGACCCGCGATCAACGCCGCCATCGAGGCCAACGGGAATCAGCTCGATCCCTCGGTCGTCGCGAGCGGTACCACGGGCATCAACATCTTCGCGAACGGCATCGACACGAGCACGCAGGGGGCAGACCTGCTGTTCAGCTTCCCCACCCAATACAGCTTTGGCGACGTCGATTGGTCGGTCGGAGCGACGCTCAATCAGACCGAGATCACCAAGGTGCCTCCGACACCGGCCCAATTGGCCGGCCAAGCGCTTTACGACGCCACGGCCATTTCCGATCTGACCGAGGCGAGCCCACGGTACGTCCTCAATCTCGGCGCGCTGTGGACGGTGAACAAGCTCGCGGTCAATCTCGAGGAGCAAATCTACGGAAAGACCTCGGAATGGGAGAACGACGACGGCGACAACCCGACGAACACTCTCGAGTACTTCGAGTCGTCGATCGGCGTCACCCCGATCACGAACGTCGATGTGAGCTATCAGCTCACGCGCTACTTCAAGCTGACCGCCGGGGCGCTCAACGCGTTCGACCGCTACCCCGACAAGTACAACGCGACGCTGCTCGCCCACTACGACAATTTCGCGTACGGCGATACCCTCGGGGTGTTCCAGTATCCGATGTTCTCCCCCTTCGGGATCGACGGCGGGTATTACTACGTGAGGGGCACGCTCAGCTTCTGAGGCCTCCCGTCTCGCGCCTGCGCGGGGTGGCGGCTCGATGAGCTGCCGCCCCTTTGCGCCGACGCGGCTCAGCCGCCTTTGCCGCCCCGCACTCTCAAGCCCTCCACTCCGGGGCCCGGCCCGAACTGGGGCATCCTCTTCAGCTCGTTCGCCCGCGCGATGATGAACGCGCGGATCGCTTGCGTGTCGGCGGGCTTCAACACCGCGGCGAACGAGTCCATGCCCTTGTCCGAGAGCACGCCTTTCAGCACGACCTGATCGAAGCCGTCCTGTGTGTAGAGCAGCGGCGTGCGCATGAGGTCGGGGAAGCTCGCGCCGCGGGTCTGTCCGTTCTCGCCGTGACAGGCGGCACAGTACTGCGAGTAGCGCGCCCGGCCGGCATCGACGAGCTTGGCCGGAGCGGTCGCCGGAGGCGGATTGAGCGGGCGCGGCGTGTAGGGCCGCGGCGGCGGCAGCTTCGCCTGGCCCCCGAGCGCGAACACGAGCATGCGAGAGTAATTGGGCGCGTAGAACCCGGCGAACTGATTGCCTCCGACGCTCACCGCGACGTACTGCTTGCCGTCGAGCTCGTAGGTGATCGGACCGGAGAGCACGCCGGTCTGCGCCTGCGCGCTCCAGAGCTTCTGGCCGGTGCTCGCGTCGTAGGCCCGGAGCTCATCGGAGCTGCCGCCGCCCTGGAACACGAGGCCGCCCGCCGTCGCGAGCGCGCCGCCGGTCGGCCCCTGATTGGTCTCGCTATGCCAGACGACCTTGCCGGTCACCGGATCGAAGGCTTCGAGGTATCCGACGAACCCGTGCGGGGCCTTGGGATGCGTACGGTAGTAGGTGAACTGCGCGCCAAAATTGATGCCGAGGTTGTAGCCCACGATGCTCGGCTTGTAGTGCGGATCGGTCACCCACACGGAGTAGGCGTGCTGAGTCGGGATGTAGATGAGTCCCGTCTGCGGGCTGTAGGCGTTCGGATGCCAGCCGTGCGCGCCCTGGCCTCCGGGCAGGCCGTCGAAGACCTTGCCGTGCAGGTATCGCGCCGCGTTGACGACCCGCGGGCGCCCGGTCTCCATGTCGACGCCGGTGGTCCAGTTGACCTCGGTGAACGGCTCGGCGCGCAGGAGCTTTCCCGTCGCGGCGTCGAGCACGTAGAACAGGCCGTTCTTGGAAGGCTGCAGAATGACGTGGCGCCGCTTCCCATCGAGCGTCAGGTCCACGACCATCATCGGGCTCACCGCGTCGAAGTCCCAGGTGTCGGCCGGAGTCTCCTGGTAGTGCCAGACGTACTCGCCCGTCTCGGCCTTCACCGCGATGATGGAGGCGAGATAGAGGTTGTCCAAGCCCCTCGGGTCGCGGTACTGCGCGTTCCACGGCGTGCCGTTGCCGGTGCCGAAGTAGACGAGGTCCGTCACCGGGTCGTAGACGATCGAGTCCCAGACGGTGCCGCCGCCGCCGAGCTTCCACCACTCGCCGCTCCAGGTCTTCGCGGCCCTCCTCATCGCGTCGTTCTCGAAGCCGTCCTTCGGATTGCCGGGCACGGTGTAGAAGCGCCAGTCGAGCTTGCCGGTCTCGGCGTCGTAGGCGCTGAGATAGCCGCGCACGCCGAACTCGCCGCCGGACTCCCCGATCAGCACCCTGCCGTTCGCGACGCGCGGCGCGCCGGTGATCGAGTAGTGCTGGCTCTTGTCGATCGTCTGCGTGGACCAAGCCTCCTTGCCGGTCTTGGCGTCGATCGCGACGAGCCGGCCGTCGAGCGTGCCGACGTAGATCTTGCCGTCCCAGGCCGCGATGCCGCGATTGACGATTCCGCAGCAGACGTTGACGATCCACTGCCCGGGCGTCTTGGGGTCGTACTCCCAGAGCGTCTTGCCGGTGCGGGCGTCGAACGCGTAGACCTTGCTCCACGCCGTGGAGACGTAGATCACGCCATCGATGTAGAGCGGCGAGCCTTCCTGCTGCAGGTTGGTGTCGTAGCCCGCATACCAGACGAGCCCGAGCTGCCGGACGTTGCCGCGGTTGATCTGCGCGAGGCTGCTATAGCGCTGCTCGTCGTACGTCCCTCCGTAGGTCATCCATTGAGAGGGCTCCGACGCGGCGTGGAGCAGCCGCTCTGCACTCACATCGGCGGGATTGCTTTGGGCCGCGGCCGCGGGAGGCGGCGGTCTCGACGCGGCCGGCGGGGGGCTGCCGCGCTCGCAGCCCGCCAACGCGAGAGACAACAGAGCGCCAAGCCCCAGAGCCTCTCTACGGGTCACGGTGCAGCGGCGCGCTCAGAGCGCGTTGAAAATGCTGCTGACCAGATCGCTCGCGAGGCCGAAGCCGGCGCCCATGCCGAGGCCGGACATCACGTTGCCCATGAAGCCGCCGGTGCGGCCGTAGTACGGCTGCGCGGACCAGCCGCGGGTTTGGAAGGTCTGCTGAGGCATGGAGCTCACGTGGCTCTCGAGCACGTGGATGTACTCCGCCATCTGCTGGATCAGCATGAGCGAGGACTGATTCTGCTGCTGAATGGCGAGCACCGCCTCGCGCAGATCGAGCATCAGATCCCGGGAGACCGCAGGGTCGGTGACTTTCGACTGGAGCTTGTCGGCGAGCGCCTTGAGCTCCTGGCCGACCTGATTGGCTTGGTTCTGAAGCTGTACGGCTTGATTCTCGGCAGTTTGATAATCCACGGCTCGACCCCCCGGATCGACTAAGGGCTCCATGCGTTCGCTTGCTTCGACCGCGCGGCCCGGATTTCGTTCGGGCCGCGCGCATAGCTTCCCACCCCGAGAGGCCCGCGCGCAACCGGCGGCGCTAGGATCGGCTCGCGAGGAGCGCCGTCAGGCGCTCGATCGCATCCTCGGGGCGGATGAGATCCATCACGCCCGGCCGCTCGATCTTCGTCCTCCACGGGAGCTCCGCGGCGCTCTTGCCGAGGAACTTGCGGGCGGCCGCGTCGAAGCGGTCGACGCACCATTCACGGCTGAAATAAGGGCCGCTGCGCGCGGCGCTGGTGCAAGCGTAAAGCCCGACCACCGGGACGCCGACTGCGGTCGCCATGTGCGCGGGCCCCGAGTCCGGCGTCAACAGCGCCTGCGCGCGCGCGAGCGTCGCGTAGAGCTGGATCAGCGTGTCGGTCCCGATCAGATTGACACAGGGCTCACGCATGAGCTGCGCGATCTCGACGCCCATCCGCTGCTCGAGGGCCGAGGGACCGCCGCAGAGCAGCACGCGCAGTCCCAAGCGCCGGGCGGCGTAGTCGGCCACCTGCGCGTAGTACTGCGGGCGCCAGTTGCGCGCCGCATGGCTCGAGCACGGACTCACGATCAGCGTTGGACTGCCGTCGGGAATGGCCCGCGCGGCGTGCTCGCGCGCGCTCTCCGGAACCGGGATGTCCCAGCGGTAGTCGCGCTCGTGGACGCCGAGACGGCGCGCGAAGCCGAACAGGCCGTCCATGACGTGCTCGCGCGAGGCGGGCTCGATGCGGTGAGTGGTGAACAGCCACTGCAGGTCGAGCGCCCGCTCACGGTCATAGCCGAGCTTCACGGGCGCGCGGATGCGCCTCGCGATCATGCTCGCGCGCCAGGCGAACTGCATGTGCAGCAGCAGATCGAAGCGCCGAGCGCTCAACGCGCGGCGCGCCGCCGCAGGCGCGCCGGGGCCGGAGCGCTTGTCGAGCACGATGAACTCGATGTCGCTGATGCCGCCGGCGAGGGCGGCTTCCGCGCGGCCGATGATCCAGGTGAACCGGGCCTGCGGCCACGCGCGCTGCAGCGTGCGGATCACGGGCAGCGTGTGGCAGATGTCGCCGATCGCAGAGAGCTTCAGCACCGCGATCGAGCGCGGCGGCTGCGAGAGCGGGAGGGTCGCGCTCAATTTCGGTAACGTCGCTCGAGCGTGGCGCGGGAGAGGAAGACGCGCCGGTGGTAGCGGCGCAGGATGGTGCTGCGGAGCGCGATGGGGTTCGTTGCGGCGACGAGCAGGACGATGAGTATGCTCTTGCCGATCCGGTGCAGCGCCCCGCGCCGCCGCCCCGCGTTGCCGTCCTCGACGGCCTCGAATCCGTAGCGGGCGACGATGTGAGCGAGCTGCCGGGTCTGTCTCGCGCTACCGAGGTGCATGTCGCCACAGAGCGCGACGATGTCGTCGAGCCTCGACTGCTGCTGAAGGTAGCGCGCGAGCTCGCGCAGCGAGGTGTGGATGGCGCGGCTCACTTGGCGCGCCCATGCGACGGTCGGCCCCTCCTGCCTCATCGCGGGAATGTTCTCGTTCCACAAATGCAGCACCAGAACGGGATCGCCGGAGCGAACCTGCGTGCCGTCGGACAGAGTGACGGCCTGGTCCGCGCGGCCGAGCTCGATGCGAAACAGGCACCGGGCGTCCGTCGAGTACTCGTAGATGCCCTGGCGCCGCCGCAGCCAGCTGTCCAGCTTGAAAACCGCATACTCGAGCCACGCGAGTCCGGAACCGCGCTTTTCAGAAAGCTCGACGGACAATGCAGGAACTCCGGGCGAACACTGCTGGCAACCGCGTGCGGGGATATCAACCGGGCTCAGTGTGCGGCTCGCCGTACAGGTTCGCAAGTACGACCTTGACGGTGAGCGCGACGGGCACCGCTAAGATCACGCCCACGACGCCGAACAGGATTCCGCCGGTCAAAAAGCAAAAGATCACGACGACCGGCCGCACCCGCGCCGCGCGCCCGAGCACGATCGGCCCGAAGAACTGATCGATCGAAATCCGCAGCGCGGCCGCGTAAGCGATGTACGCGAGGATGTCCCAAGCGCTCACCGCGTAGCGCACGGCGACGAGTCCCGCGATGATCGCGGCCGCGGCGGGACCGACGATCGGAATCACCTCGAGCAGTCCCGTCAGCATCGCGAGGAACACCGCATGATGCAGTCCCAGGACGAGGCCGAGGCCGATGTAGGCGACGATCGAGGCATAGACGACGACGAGCGCGACGCCGATGAAATAACGCCGCAGCAGCGGATCGAGCTCGCGCCAGACCTGCAGGACGAAGGGCCGGCGCGCCGGCGGGACGAGCCACAGCAGACCCCGCGCGACCCGGTGCGCATCGATCAGAAAATAGCCGAGCAGCGCCCATAGCAGAATGACTCCGAAGAAGCTCGCGACGCCGAACGCCGCAACGTAGGCGATCCGGGCGTCCTGCCCGAGCCAGGCGCGCAGCCCGCTCACGGTGTACGTCGCGAGGCTCGCCGCGTTGATCGGCTCGCCCATCAGCGTGAGGGTGCGCTTGCCGATCAGCGCCTGCACGAACCCCTGCACCGTTCCGCGCAGGTTGCCTGCGACGCGCTCCGTCTCGCGCAGCATCGCCGGCACGCCGAGCCACGCGACGAGCGCGGCGAACGCCATGAGCACCAGCACCACGGCGAGGGCAAACACCCAGCGCGGCAGCCTCACTCGCGCCGCGAGCCAGTCGATGAGCGGCGTGCAGACGTAGGCGACGATCCCCGCGACCACGAACGGCAGCAGAATGCGGCGCACGAGGTACAGGAACACCGCCACGACGACGACGATCGTGACGGCGGCGCTCGGACCGCGCGCGCCACGCCGCGCCGCCGGCAGCTGCGCCTGCGGCGCCTCGCGCTCACTGCGCGCTTCGTCGTGCTCGTCGCGTTCCCCGCGCCCACCGCGTGGACTGCTCTGCCCGGCCGTCATGAGTACACGCGACCCTTCCAGTGCACGCGTCCCGCGAGACGCCACCGCACACTGTCGAGCGCAATAATCGCGCCTACCGTGTAGCCGACGGGAAAGAGCAGGCCGTAGAGGAGCGGGATGCGAAAGTGCACGGCGCCCGCCAGATGCAACCCGAAGGCCGCGCAGGACGCGGCGAGGGCCGGGACAAGCGCGGCGCTCACCTCGCGCGCCCCGCCCGCCCCGCTCGCCCAGCCGAGGATGTCGAGCGCCGGAATCAGCACGGAGGCCCAGGCGAGCGCGACGGCGATCAGCGCCGTCGCAAGCGTGCGGCCGGGTCCGCCGAGCATCTCGATCAGGTTCTTCGCGATGCCGGGCCAGAGCGTGCCCCAGCCCGTGTACATCCGCGTCGCGAGCATCTCGCTGCCGTCTTGCAGCAGCACACGATACCCTCGGCGCTTGAGCAGCCGCGCGAGCGCCACGTCCTCGCAGATCTCGCCGCGCACCGCCGCGAACCCGCCGACCGACTCGTAGGCGTCGCGAGCGAGCAGCATGAACTGCCCCGTTGCGACGACCTCGCCGCTGTCCGGCGCCTGGATGCGCCTCAGGTCCTGCGCGAAGCCGAGCAGATACAGGCCGCAGGGGAGAATCAGCCGCTCGGCGAAGCTCTTGAGCTCGTGCCGCGGCGCGAGCGACAGCAGATCGATCCGGCCCGCCGTCGCGGCCTCGACCGCGCTCGCCACGAGCTCGCCCTGCGCGCGCATGTCCGCGTCGATGAAGCACAGCCAATCGGCGCCGCCCGCGGCGGCCGCAGCCGCGCCGATCCAGCACGCGTGAGCCTTCCCGTTCCAGCCCGGCGGCAGCGGCGGTGTCGAGAGCAACGTGAGCCGCGCATCGCCCGAAGCGAGCGC
>JASHSR010000548.1 GCA_030038645.1 Gammaproteobacteria bacterium | reverse complement strand
GATCATCCTCAACGTGCCGAGCAGCGGACGCATTCCGAACGGGGCGACCGTCGAGCGCTCAGTCCCGATGCGCTTCGACAGCGACGCGCACCTCGTCCTGAATCTCGACACGCCGGATTTCACCACGGCCGCGCGAGTCGCCGCCGCGATCAACAAGCTCCTCGGGACCGGGACCGCCGCGGCGCTCGATGCGGTTTCGATCCGCGTGAATGCGCCGGCCGATTCCAACCAGCGAATCGCCTACATCGCGGAGATCGAGGGAATCGACGTGGACCCGGGCGTCGCCCCGGCACGGGTCATCATCAACTCGCGCACCGGCACGGTCGTGATCAGCTCCGAGGTGCGGGTGATGGCGGCGGCGGTCGCGCACGGCTCGCTCTCCGTGACCATCACGGAGCGCGAGGACGTGAGCCAGCCGACGGCCTTCTCCCAGGGCGGTCAAACCACCGTCACGCCGCGCAGCTCCATCGATGTGAAGCAGGCGAACGCGCACATGTTCGTGTTCCAGGCGGGCGTGAACCTCGATGAGATCGTGCGCGCCGTGAACGAGGTGGGCGCCGCCCCCGGAGACCTGGTCGCCATTCTCGAAGCCCTGCAGCAGGCGGGCGCGCTGCGCGCGCAGCTCATCGTCATCTGAGGCCCGCGGCGCGCTCATGACGAACCCGGTCGCCAACGCGCAGATCTACGGCAATTTCGCCGGTCTCGAGTCGCTGAAGAGGGCGGCGCGCAGCGACAACCCCGCCGCCGTGCGCGAGGTCGCGAGGCAGTTCGAGAGCCTGTTCGCGCGCATGCTGATCAAGAGCATGCGCGATGCGATCGGCCCCGATCCCATCTTCGGCAGCGACCAGGAGCAGACCTACCAAGGGATGTTCGACGACCAGCTGTCGATCGAGCTCACTCGCGGGCATGGGCTCGGTCTCGCCGACATGCTCATCCGGCAGCTGCAGCGCAGGGGTCTCATCGGGACGAGCCACGGAGCGGGCGCAGGCTCCGGGACCGGCGCCGCGGCGAGCGGGCAATCCGCTGGCGCGGCGCAATCCGAGGGCGCAGCGCAATCCGGGAGTGCGGCGCAATCCGGCGGATCCGGACGCTCGCCCTCCGTGCGCCGCGAGCTCACGCCGTCGATGCCTCCGACGCAGCCGACACCATCCATGCCTCCGCGGCAAGACATGCCGTCCCTGCCTCCGAGACAGTCCATCCCCTTCGCGCCGGCCACGCGATCCACGCCGTCCATGGGCTCGACGCCGGCCGTCTCCCGCGCAGACCAGCGCAGCTTCATCCGCGGTCTGTGGCCGCAAGCGCGCGCGGCCGGCGAGCAACTGGGGGTAGCCCCCGAGAGTCTCGTCGCCCAGGCGGCGCTCGAGACCGATTGGGGTCGCAGCGTGCCGCAGGACGCCGCCGGCCGCTCGAGCAACAATCTCTTCGGCATCAAAGCCTCCGCAGGCTGGGACGGCCCGAGCGTGTCGGCTGGCACGCGCGAGTTCGCGGGAGGCGCCACCCGCGCGACCACCGCACAGTTCCGCGCCTACGGCAGCCGCGAGCAAAGCTTTCAGGATTACGTCGCGCTGCTCAAGAGCGATCCGCACTACGCCGCAGCCCTCAACACCGGAAGCAACGCTCAGGCGTTTGCGAGCGCCCTGCAGCAGGGCGGCTATGCGACGGATCCCGAGTACGCTCGCAAGGTCAGTGCGATCGCGAGCGACGTGGCGGGCGCGCTGGCGGAGCCGACCAGGGTCGCGCAACGGTCCGATGCCTCCTCCGGGCCCGCGCCATCCGGCCGCTCCGCGCAATCCGCGGCAGGCGGGTCTGCCGGGATCCTGCTCGCCGCCAATTCTGCCGATCCCCTCAAGCTCGCGAGCGCCGGGCCGATAACGGGCCGCGCGGACTCGATTCCGTAGGCATTGAGCAATGGGCGACATACTCTCAACCAGCGTCTCAGGGCTCATCGCCTTCCAGCAAGCGCTCGACGTGACGAGCAACAACGTCGCGAATGCCGCGACGCCGGGCTACGACCTCGAGACGGCCAATTTCGCCGAGGCGGCCGGCCAGGCGTCGTCGACCGGCTACGTCGGCAACGGCGTCGATGTCTCGAGCGTCACACGCGCCTACAACGCGCTGCTCGCGCAGCAGGTCAACGCCTCGCAGGCGAGCTACTCGAGCTTCAATACGCTCGCGACCGAAGCCGCACAGATCGACGACATGCTGAGCGACTCGAGCACGGGACTCACGGCGACGCTGCAGTCCTTCGTGAACTCGTTGCAGACGCTCTCCACCTCCCCCTCCACCACCGCCTCCGGCCAGGCGGTGCTGAGCCAGGCGCAGGCCCTCGTGCAGCAGCTGCAGTCTTACGACTCGCAGCTCTCCGAGGTCGGCTCGCAGCTCGAGTCCCAGATCTCGACCAACGTGACCGAGATCAACACGCTCGCGAGCCAGATCGCCACGCTCAACGGGGAGATCGCGGACCAGTCCGGCTCCGGACAGACGCCGAACCAGCTCATGGACCAGCGCGACGAGCTCGTGAGTCAGCTGAGCCAGTACGTCACCGTCAACACCGTATCGCAAGGCAACGGCGAGACGAACGTGTACATCGGCAGCGGCCAGGCGCTCGTCATGGGCAGCACCGCGCAGCAGCTCGCGACGATCCCCAGCGCCTACAACGCCACGGTCTACGACATCGGCCTCGTGGACGGCACCAGCACCGTCGACATCACCCCCGAGATCAGTGGGGGCTCGCTCGGCGGCTTGCTCGCGACGCGCAGCCAGGTGCTCGACCCCGCGCAGAACGGCCTCGGCCAGATCAGCGTCGCGCTCGCGACGATCGTCAATCAGCAACAGCAGGCGGGAATGGACCAGACCGGCGCCCAGGGCCAGCCGATGTTCGCCGTGGGCGGCGTGCAGGTCCTCGACAGCGCGAACAACACCGACAGCACCTCGCTCACCGTGACGCGCACGAGCCTGAGCGATCTCACCGCGGACGATTACGTGCTCACCTATACCGGCGGCGCCGCGAACGGCGGCTGGCAGCTCATCGACCAGACGACCGGCCAGCCTGTCGCCATGACCGGCGACGGCACCGATACGCCGCTCGAGGCCGCCGGGCTGTCGATCGCCGTGAACGCTCCGAGCGGCTCCGTGGCGGTCGGCGACAGCTTCCTGATCCAGCCCACGGCGGCCGCGACCGCGGGTCTTTCGTTGCTCCTCACGAGCCCGAGCCAGATCGCGTCGGCCTCGCTCATCCAGGCCACCCCGGGAGCCACCAACACCGGGACCGGTGCCGTCTCCTCCGCCACCGTGACGAATCCGAGCGACTGGTCGGGGGACACCTACACCATCGACTTCGTGAGCCCGACCGAGTACACCGTCACCGATGACGGAGACGACACGGAGGTCGCCTCCGGCACCTATACCAGCGGGACGTCCATCACATTCCCCGCCTCCGACCCGACCGCGCAGGTGACGATCACCGGCTCGCCGGCGACGAACGACACCTTCACCGTAGGCGCCAACACCGCGGCGAATACCGGCGACAACAGCAACCTGCTCGCGCTGATCGGCACGCTGTCCGCAGCGACGCTCGACGGCGGCACCACCTCGCTGTCGAGCGTCGCCAACAATCTCGTGAGCCGGATCGGGACGACCACGCAACAGGCGCAGTCGAACGCATCCGCCTCGCAATCGGTGAATCAATCGGCGACGGATGCGCTCAACAACGCCGACGGGGTGAACCTCGACCAGGAGGCGGCGCTGATGGTGCAGTACCAGCAGGCCTACCAGGCCTGCGCGCAGTTGATCCAGGCGTCCAACACGATGTTCGACTCGCTCATCACGGCGATGACCTACGGCTGACCATGAGCATCTCTACCGTCACCTTCCAGAACGATGCGCTCAACGACCTGCAGGCCCTCGAGGCCGCGATGTCGCAGACGCAGAACCAGCTCTCGAGCGGCTCGCAGCTACAGAACGCCGCCGACAATCCCGTCGCCATGTCCGAGGTCAACCAGCTCAACACGCAGCTCTCGGCCTCGCAGCAGTACGTGACCAACGGCAACACCGCGAGCGCCAATCTCACGCTCGAGGAGCAGGCGCTCACCAACGCGACGAACGTCCTGCAGAGCGCGCAGAGCCTCGCGACCGAGGCCAATGACGGGGCGCTCACGAGCTCGAACCTCCAGGACATCGCGACCGAGCTCGAGCAGCAGCTTCAGCAGCTCATCTCGATCGCCAACAGCACGGACAGCAACGGCAACTATCTCTTCGCCGGCCAGGCGAGCGGCACGCAGCCGTTCGCGCAGTCCGGCGGCTCGGTCGGCTACTCGGGCAGCACGGGCGTGAACCAGGTCGAGATCGGCGCCAACCAGTTCATCTCGGCCGGAGACACCGGCAGCTCCGTGTTCATGAACATCCCGGCCGGCAATGGCACCTTCACCACCGCGGCCGGCGCCGGCAACACCGGCACGGCGTCGATCGACACCGGCACGGTCACCGACCCGGGCGAGTGGGCGGAGGATTCCGGCACGTACACCATCTCGTTCACGAGCCCGACGCAGTACGTGATCCTCGACAGCGACGACGACACGGTGGCTTCGGGCACGTACACGAGCGGAGACGCCATCGCGTTCGACGGGATACAGGTCACGATCACCGGCACGCCCGCTACGGACGATCAATTCACCGTGGCGCCGGCCGGCACCACGAGCGTATTCAGCACCCTCTCGAGCCTCATCTCCGCCCTCGGCTCGACGACGCTGAACTCGGGCCAGCTCACGACCCAGATCAACGCCGCGGAGCAGCAGCTCGGCAACGCGCTCAACAATTTCGACAACGTCCAGGCCTCGGTCGGCGCGCGGATCAATGCGGTCACCGCCGCGCAGTCGAGCGCCCAGTCCGAGCAGACGACCCTGCAAGCGTCGGTCTCGCAGCTCTCCGATACCGACTACGCCGCCGCCACCACCCAGCTCAGTACGGAGGAGATCGCCCTGCAGGCCGCCGAGGAGTCGTATGCCTCCATCGCGAAGCTCTCGCTCTTCAACTACCTAGCTTGACCGCCGGGAATGTGACCGACTCGACAGTTTCGCCGACAATTGCAGTTTCCGATGGTCAAGTTCATGCGCGCCGCACCGATAAACAACCTGGATAGCAGGCGGCCGCGGGCCGCGAGAGGTAGCGGCGCGACGGACCGGGTGTCCGGCGCCTGTACGAAACATCGGGAGTCACGGCAATGTCACTCGTCCTGAACACGAACATCGACTCGCTCGTCGCGCAGAACAATCTGACCGCGTCGGGCTCGCAGCTCGCGACTGCCTTGCAGCAGTTGTCCTCGGGCCTGCGTGTCAACACTGCCGCGGACGATGCGGCCGGCTACGCCATCGCGCAGGGCATGACCTCGCAGATCAACGGTCTCAACCAAGCCGCGCAGAATGCGAACGACGGCGTGTCGCTCTCGCAGACCGCCTCCGGCGCGCTCTCGGAGATCGTGAACGACCTGCAGACCATGCGCGACCTCGCCGTCGAGTCGCTGAATGCGACCAACAGCTCCGATGACCGCACCGACCTCAACGCGCAGTTCACGCAGCTGGCCGCCGACATCAACAACGTCGCCGCCAACACCCAGTTCAACGGCGTGAACCTGCTCGACGGCTCCTTCCAGGGCGCGGACTTTCAGATCGGCGCCAACGTCGGCCAGATCATCAGCGTCTCCTCCATCGCGAGCGCGGCGACCGACGCCATCGGCAACTACTACACGACTGCGGCGCAGACCGGCTCGTACGCCGCAACGTCCGCCGATAGCGGCCAGACGGCCGTGTTCGACATCTCCGTGCAGAGCGATACCGGCTCCTACCTCAACAACACCGACACCACGCCGCTCACGACGGCCGCCGTGACGCTGACGGGCAACCAATCGACCGACCTGGCGAACATCGCGAGCGCGATCAACGAGGCTCTCGGCTCCGCTTATGGCATCGTCGCGACGGTGAACAGCAACGGCAGCATCAGCCTGAGCTCCGCGGACGGCGACGCACAGGCCGTCAATATCAGCCTCGACAGCAGCTCGACGACCACGGAGAGCGCGAATGCCCTGGGACTCGACGACACTTACGACCTCGGGGCCCCGACCGCGACGCTTCCCGCCGACTCGACGCTCACATGGGCCAACACAGGCATCACCTCGAGCACCCTGTCGGATGCCGACGTGCTCAGCGTGGACGACTCGAACTTGGTGCTGATCTCCATCGACAACGCGCTGCAGCAGCTCGCGACCACGAGCGCGGATCTGGGCGCCTATCAGAACCGCTTCCAGGCCTCCATCACGGGTCTGAACACGGACTCGACCAACCTGACGGCCGCGAAGAGCGCGATCGTGGACACGGACTACGCGCAGGCCACCTCGAACCTCTCGCAGGCCCAGATCCTGCAGCAGGCGGGCACGGCGATGGTTGCGCAGGCCAATACGATTCCGCAGAACATTCTGACGCTGCTGCAGAAGCTGCCGTAACGGGTGTGTCAGCGACGCCGGAAAGATCTAGGACGGGTGGGGCGGGCGCCGCGGGGCGCCCGCCCGCCGTTTTGTCGGCCGAATAACGAGCCGGCCGCGGGTAGCGAGCGATGAGCACGAGCAGCATCAACAGCAACACCAGCGGCGATCTCGCGACGTCTACCGGCATGCAGCCGGTTTCGGTCGCGAGCAACTCGAGCGCAGATGCGGCCGGCGGCTCCGTGATCGACGTGAGCTCGCTGGTGTCCCAGCTCGTCGCCGCGGCCCAGGACCCGCAGGAAGCGCTGATCTCCAACCAGACGCAGGCGGTCACCACGCAGATCTCCGCGCTCGGCACGCTGAAGAGCGCTCTCTCGACATTCCAATCCTCCCTGAGCGCGCTCGATACGGCCTCCGCGTTCGATGCGCAGACAGCCAACAGCAGCGACCAGACCGTGTTCACGGCTACGGCGAGCTCCGATGCCCCCGTGGGCACCTACGCGGTGACCGTCTCGCAGCTTGCACAGGCCCAGCAACTGCTCTCGGGCGCATTCACCGGCGACGGCACGGCGGCCATCGGCACCGGAACCTTGCAGCTGACGCTCGGGAGCACGAGCTTTACCGTCGACATCGGTAGCGGGAACGACTCGCTCGACGGCATCGCCGCCGCAATCAACTCGGCTGCCGGCAATCCAGGCATCACCGCGACGGTGCTCCAGGGGAGCGGTGGCGCCTACTTGCTGCTTTCCTCGACGCTGACCGGCGCCGCCAACACGATCCAGGTGAGCGAGACCTCCGGGACCGCTCTGCAAGCGCTCACCTACAGCAGTGCCGATCAGAGCAACTACACCCAGCAGTCGGCGGCGCAGGATGCGAGCTACAGCATCGCCGGCGTCGCCGCGACCAGCTCGAGCAACACGATCGCGGACGCGCTCCCCGGCGTGACGCTCGATCTCACTGGAACGACGGCGGCCGGCAGCCCGGCCACGCTGACCGTGAGCACGGACACGGCGACGATCGAGAGCAACGTCAGCGCCTTCGTCTCCGCCTATAACACGCTCGTAGGCTCCTTCTCCTCGCTCGGCGGCTACGATTCCTCGACCGATACGGCCGGCCCGATGATGGGCAGCGCCCTGCTCTCCGGGATCGAGAACCAGATCCAGGACGCGCTCTACAGCGTCGTCGACACCGGATCCCCGACCTATGACTCGCTCGCGAGCGTCGGCATCACCGCGAACAGCGACGGCACGCTGAGCCTCGACCAGGCGACGCTGTCGAGCGCTCTGGCGACCGATTTCAGCGCGGTGAGCCAGCTCTTCAGCGGGACGGAAGGAGTCGCGACGAGCCTCAACACGCAGATCACCGATGCGCTCGCCTCCAACGGCTCGATCGCCTCGACCGGCCAGACGCTCGAGGACCAGGAGAACGCCCTGACGCAGCAGAGCAATCAGCTCACGCAGCAGATGGATGCGCTCTCGGCGAGCCTCACTGAGCAGTACTCGTCGCTGAACACGCTGCTCTCCTCCTTGCAAACCACCTCTGCGTACCTCACCCAGGCGTTCGCCACCCTGCCGCTGGTTCAGGGAGTGCAGAACGCCTAGGCTCGATCGCTCAAGTTCACCGCCAGACGGCCGTTAATTCCAGCAGGAAGGAATTGACGGAGCGACGATGTGAGTGACTTCGAGCGCAACTCGGCCTTGGCAGCCTACAAAGGCGTCTCCGTCCACGGCGGTGTCTCGGGCGCCGATCCGCACAGGCTGGTGCAGATGCTCATGGACGCCGCGGTGGAGCGCCTGGTTGCGGCGCGCGGCTGCATCGAGCGCGGCGAGACGGTGCGCAAGGCGAAGCTGCTGCACAGCTGCGTGATCCTCATCGGGGAGCTGCGCGGCAGCCTCAACCTCGACCAGGGCGGCCCTCTTGCGCAGAACCTGAGCGACCTGTACGAGTACATGGTGCGGCAGCTGCTGCTCGCGAACGTCAACAGCGATACAGGCCGCGTGGCGGAAGTGCTGGGCCTGTTGAACGACATCCGCGGCGCCTGGACCGCCATCGGACCGGAGGTGCGGCAAGCGCGCGCCGCGGCCCCGGCGGGCGCCGCGGTCTAGGTCGCGCCCTCCGCACACACGCCTGCCGGCCGGTGGCATCCGCGCGGAGCGACGTATGGCAGAGGGGATCGACGCCATCAGCCCTGTCGGGGCCTTCGGTGCGATGGACGATCGCGGCTCGGGCGGCCGCCACAAGCACGGGTCTGCCGCGAACCGCGACGCCTCCCCGTCTGCAGGAGCGGAGGCCGCCGCAACCGCGCCGAGCGCGGCTGCGCCGCCGAGCCCCGAGACCCTGCAGGAGGCGGTCCAGCAGATCAACGAGCGCCTCGCCGGCCTCAACCGCGCTCTGGAGCTCAGGGTGGACCCGGGCACGGGTCTCACGGCTGCGGTGATCAGGAATGCGCAGACGGGGGAGCTTCTGCAGCAAATCCCCGCCGAGGACGGCATCCAGCTCGCGAAGATGCTCTCGGCTTGGTCGCACGGAGACAGCGTACTGCTCGATTTGATCGCCTGAGTCGGCGCGCCCGGCTCGCGACCCGAGCTCCCGAGTCGCCTCGCGACTCGGACTATGTCATTTCAGCGCGGCGGACGTGAGCCGGGTCACTCATTTCGACGGCGTCCGCGTTGCGGCCGCCCCGCTCCAAAGATCGCTAAAGATTTCAAGGGGATTGCCGATGACGGGCTGATGCCTGGCCCGGCCGGGCGGCAACTGCAATGCAGCGGCGGCGGTGGACTGAAGTCCGCCCTCGATCAGGAACGGTGGTCAATGTCATCCTCTATCATCGCCTCGATGTCCCCAGCTCAGGTCGCATCGCTGACGACGAAGCAGATCGCAGCGCTTTCGACGACCGACGCCGCCGCTCTCAGCAGCGCTCAGGTGCAAGCGTTGCTCACCACTCAGATTCCCTACATCTCGAACGCAGACATCGTTGAGATCAGCACTGCCGCCATTGTGGCACTGATGAGCGATCAGATCGCCTCGCTCTCCACGAAGGATGTCTCGGCGCTGACCAGCGCTCAGGTGTCGGCACTGATCGCGAGCTCCGACATCCCGTACCTCACCTCCGCGCAGGTGAAGGCCCTGAGCACCGCGCAGGTGGCGGCGCTCGCCGCGAGCCTCTCGAGCACGCAGCTCGGCTACCTCACCGCCGCGCAGGCCTCGGGCCTGACCGCCACGGCCCTCGGGAACATCTCCACCACGCTGCTCTCGAACCTCGCCACCCCGGTGCTGGCCGCATTCAACTCCGCGCAGG
>JASHSR010000547.1 GCA_030038645.1 Gammaproteobacteria bacterium | reverse complement strand
TGGCCGGCGCTGTCGCCGGCGACGTGGCCGGTGCCGCCGCTGGCGATGTGATCGGCGCGGCGGCTGGCGATGTGCCCGGCGCAGCCACTGCGGCCACGCTGCCGAGCGCGAGCAGCGTCAGCGTCGCTGTCATGCGGCGCCGCACGGCGCTGCGGCCCAGGCAAGGCCGCACGGAATCCGCCCGGCCTGGACGAGCTGACGCTGACGCAACGTAGTCGAGCATTCAGCGAGTCTACCTTCACCGCTTCGAGCAAGGTTGCGGCACTGCACCATAGCAGAGGTGATGCTAGACTGCGCGCCCTTTCGTTCATGCAGCCGCCCTGGAATTCATGCGAAACGCACTGTTGGAGGTGACCCCGGTCATTCCGGACTCGCTCGACCGGCTGCCGCAGCTCGCGGGGAATCTCTTCTTCAGCTGGCATCGCCCCATCCGGGCGCTGTTCGAGGATCTCGACCCCGAGCTGTGGGAGCAAACGGGCGGCAACCCTCGATTGCTCCTTCGTTGCATCGATCAAGAGAAGCTGAGGCGCGCGGCCGAGGATCCGGTCTACCTCGCCCGCTACAGCGAGGCGCTGGGCCTCTTCGACACCTACCTCGCCGCCTCCGCCCGATCGTCCGCGGCGCCGCTCATCGCCTATTTCTGCGCCGAGTACGGCTTTCACGAGAGCTTTCCCATCTATTCGGGAGGCCTCGGCGTTCTCGCGGGCGATTACTGCAAGGCCGCGAGCGACGAGCGGCTCAATTTCGTCGCGGTCGGACTGCTCTACGGCCAGGGCTACTTCACGCAAACCGTGGACAACGACGGTGTGCAGCATGCCGAGTACGCCGAGCACGATCCCCGCGACCTTCCCGTCCAGCAGGTCATCGGCTCGTCGGGCGAGCCGCTCAAGATCAGTGTCCGCATCGCAGGCCGCGACGTGGTCGCGCGGCTGTGGAAAGCGCAGGCCGGGCGTGTGCCGGTCTATCTCCTCGACACCAACTGTCCCGAGAACTCACCCTCGGATCGCGACGTGACCCACCGGCTCTACGGCGGCGACGAGTCGACGCGCATCCGCCAGGAGATGATCCTCGGCATCGGCGGCCGCCGCGCGCTCCGCGCGCTCGGGCTGGAGCCGGCCGTGTGGCACCTCAACGAGGGCCACGCCGCCTTCCTCATTCTCGAGCTGCTCCGCGAGCACCTCGCCTCGGGCCTCGAGCTCACCGTCGCGCTCGAGGCCGTCGCCTCCATGTGCGTGTTCACCACTCACACGCCGGTCGCCGCCGGCCACGACGCGTTCGGCCACGACCTGCTCATCGCGCACTTCAACGACTTCATTCAGGAGCTCGGCGTGCCCGCCGAGCGGCTGCTCGAGCTCGGGCGCACCCCGAGCGCGCCCGGCCTGTTCAACATGACGCGGCTCGCCTTGAACGGCGCGCGCCGAGTGAACGGCGTGAGCCGCGTGCACGGCCTCGTCTCCGCGCGGCTCTGCGCCGACGAGTGGCCCGAGATCCGGCCCGAGGAGAACCCCGTCGGCTTCGTGACGAACGGAGTGCACGTGCCGACGTTCCTGCATCAGAGCTGGGCGGCCTTCTTCGACGAGCGGCTGGGCCGCGACTGGCGCGAGCAGCTGGTGGACCTCGGGTTTTGGCACCGCCTCGAGCCGCTTCCCGATGACGCCTACTGGACGACCGCGCAGTCGGTGAAGTCGCGGATGCTCGCGGGAGTGCGCGAGCGGCTGCAGCGCGCCTACACACGCAAGGGGCTGAGCGCGGCGCAGTGGCGCCACGTCACGCGCTCGCTCGATCCGCACGATCCGAACATTCTCACCATCGGCTTCGCGCGGCGCTTCGCGACGTACAAGCGGGCCGCGCTGCTGCTCAAGGACCGCCAGCGGCTCGCGCAGCTCATCCACAAGCCCGGCCGTCCCGTCGTCCTGCTCTTCGCCGGCAAGGCGCATCCCGCCGACGAGCCGGGCAAGCAGGTGCTGCGAGAGATCATGCAGCTCATGCTGATGCCCGAGTTCATCGGCCGAGTGGTCTTCATCGAGGACTACGACATGCAGCTCGCCCGCTGGCTCGTCTCGGGCGTCGATGTGTGGCTCAACAATCCGATCGCGCCGCTCGAGGCGAGCGGCACCTCCGGCATGAAGGCCGCCATCAACGGGCGGCTCAACCTGAGCGTGCTCGACGGCTGGTGGGCCGAAGGCTGGGCGTACGACAACGGCTGGGGCATTCCCCCCGTCAACGTGCGCGACCCGGAGCGCCGCGACGCCCTCGAGGCCGAGCTGATCCTCGATGCGCTCGAGGAGGAGGTCGTGCCGCTCTACTACGCGCGCAACGGAGACGGCTACTCCTCCGAGTGGGTGAGGCGCAGCAAGCGCGCGATGATGACCGTCATCCCCCAGTTCAGCACGCGCCGCATGCTGCACGACTACGTGGACGGCCTGTACCATCCGGCCGCCCGCCAGTACGGCCTGCTCGCCGCGCAGGGATTCGCCGGCGCCCGCGCTCTCGCCGAATGGAAGCGGCGCGTGCGGGAGGCCTGGCCGAAGGTGGACCTGCGGCTGCTCTCCGATGCGCCGAGCGAGCTGCCCCAGCGGGAGCGCCTCACGGTGCGCATCGCCGCGGCGCTCGCCGGCCTCGCGCCGAGCGACGTGCGCGTGGAGTTCGTGGCGCGCCGGCGCTTGCCGGAGGCGAGCTTCGAGCCTCCCGCGCTCTCGTCCTACCGAGCCGGGCGGTCCGAGGGATTGTGGAGCGCGGCGTTGTCCCCGACCGGCGAGCATCAGCCGGATGGGGCAGCCGTGTTCGCCCTGGACGTGCAGCCCCCCGCGAGCGGCCAGTTCGCGACCGAGATCCGCCTCTATCCCTTTCACGACCTGCTCTCGCACCCCTACGAGCTCGGCCTCATGAAGCGGCTCTGACGCGGCCGGCCGCTCTCCGGTATCGTAAGGGGCATGCCGAGACCCCCCGTACGAACCTCGTCCGGTCGCTACGTGAGCCGCCTCACGAGCGGGACGCTCGCGGTCGTGATGGCGGGCGGGCGGGGCGAGCGACTGAAGGATCTCACCGCGCACCGGTGCAAGCCCGCGACGCCCTTCGGCGGCAAATTCCGCATCATCGACTTCGTCCTCTCGAACTGCGTGAACTCCGGCATCCGCCAGATCTCGATCCTCACCCAATACAAGGCGCAGTCGCTGATCCAGCACGTGCATCAGGGCTGGAGCTACTTGAGGGGCGAGTTCGGCGAGTTCGTCGAGGTAGTGCCCGCGCAGCAGCAGATCGGCGAGTCCTGGTACCGCGGCAC
>JASHSR010000546.1 GCA_030038645.1 Gammaproteobacteria bacterium | reverse complement strand
CTCCACGGTCGGATGCCGGTCCACGGGAATGTCGGGGTTGCCTCCGAGACTCGCGAGGGTCGAGGTGATCTGCTGGTGCACGGCGGCGACGTTCTGCTCGGCCTGGTTGCGCGCGAGCAGCGCGCGGTCGGCCTGCGCCTGGGAGCTGATCCCGCTCGCGAGCAGCCGCATCTGGCGCTCGTACTCGCGCTGCTGATAGGTGAGCTCGCTCTCGGCCGACCTCAGGTCCGCGAGACGTTGCCGGTAGGTGGCTTTCAACGCCTCGATCTGCAGCCGCGCGGCGGCGAGGCGCGCCCGCGCGGCCTCGACGGCGATGCGGAAGGGCCGCTGATCCAGGCGGAACAGCGTCTGGCCGCGGCGCACGAGCTGGTTGTCTTGCACGTCGACTTCGCTCACCCTGCCAGAGACATTGGAGCTGATCGACACCTGCGCCGCGCGCACGTACGCATCGTCGGTGGTCTGGTAGCGGCCGGTCGTGAGGTAGTAATAGGCCGCGGCCGCGATGGCGATGAGCGGCACGCCGACCATGAGGGGAAGGCGTAGGCGCTCGCCGAGAGTGCGGGCCGGCCCCCGCGAGTCCGGTTGCGGAGGCTCGGCGCGCGCCTCCGCGGGCGGCCTGGGGGACTGCGGTTGCTGCGCGTCCGCCTGTGGAGGCGACGCGGCAGCGCCGTCGCTGCGCGTTTCCATTTTCTCCTTGTCCCTGACGACGGCATTCATCGATCGGAACTCTCGGACTCGCGGGTGGCCAGGCTCGAGGCCCCGGCCCCGGCATCTTCGGCGAGAGGCTCGAGCGCGAGCAAGTTCTTGTGCACACGCTCGAGGAGTTCGACGAGTTGCGTCCGCTCCTCGGTGGTGAGGCCGGCGAGGGCCTCCGCCCGGGTCTCGCCCGCGAGGCTCCAGATTCGCGCGACGAGCGGCCTCGCTTTCTCCGTGACGGCGAGGGAGCGCGCCCGCCGGTCTTCCGGATCCGAGCGCCGCTGGACCCAGCCGTCCGCCTCCATGCGGTCGAGTATACGCACGAGGCTCATCGGGTCGATCTCGGTGAGCTCGGCGAGGCGCTTCTGGCTGACGCCTTCGTTGTTCGCGAGATAGGCGAGCGCCTTGCACTGCGGAAGGGTCAAGGAGAGCGCATGCGCGCGCTCCTCGAAGCGGCGCGTGTACACACGGCTCACGTCTTTCAGCAGGAAGCCCAAGTTGCGGCGGAGGTCCATACGGCCCCGAGGGGAAGCTGTCTAATATCTCAGTATATCATATAACATGATATAATATACACTGTATATCGTATCGATTACATATAACGGCATCCCAGGGCGCAGGCGAGGTGCAGTGGGCAGGGCCGCCCTGTTGGCAACGCGGCCGGCAGGCATGGCAGCCCTGCTGGCGGCGGGCAGCTTCGGGGAGAGCTCAGTGGGCCTTGCCGGTACCGGAGAGGTCGAGCAGCTTGAGGCTTTGCGCGCCGTTCTTGTCGACCTCGCGGTTCGACTCGCACACGTACTCGAGCATCCTGTAGCCGGGACGGCGCTTGTATTGCCAGGTGAAGGTCCAGGGCTTCACCAGATAGACCGGATCGACGATAGTGATCTGATCCTGGAACATGTCGGGCGAGAGCAGCCGGATGCGCTCGTTGATCTGCATGAGGTTGCTGTGGGGAACGTCGCGGAAGCGCACCTCCGGACGGATGCCGACGGTGTTGACGACGAGCGTGTCCCCCACCCAGTGACCGACGGAGTGGCCCCAGAACTCGGGCTCCGCGTCCTCGATGGCGACCTGCTTCTGATTCAAATAGATATAGCGGACCTGGCGGTAGGCCTCCTCGATGATGGTGATCTGCCCCGGCGTCTGCAGCACGTCCATGGGGAACATCGCCATCATCATGGCCGGCATGCCGTCCGGGATGCATTGCGCGTAGCCGCTGAACAGAGGCTGGCCGCGCTCGTCGGCCTCGTGCGAGGCTTCCTGGTGCGCCTTCCAGGCGGTGAGGTATTTCGGCTTGAGCGGCGGATCGGTCGAGACCGGAATGGCGGAGGTGAACCGCGGATCGAGCTTCAGGCCGCCGGGATGGTAGCGATCCCAGGTGCCCGTGAGGTCGTTGCGGGGCACGGCGATGTGAGCGGTCGGCGCGGCGCCTTGCGCATGGGCGGTGCCTTGTGCACGGGCGGTGCTTTGCGCACCGCTGGCGACGAGACAGCCGAGTGCGAGCGCGGCGGTGAGGCCCGCCGCCGCGACGGCGCGCGCGCAACCTCGCGTGGTCGCGGGCCCGGAGGCCTCGGGCCGAGAGGGCGAAAGCTGCGATGCCGAAAGCTCAGATGCCGTTCGTGAGATCATGATGCGGATACTCGCGAATTCACCTCGCGCCGCACGGGTGGCACGCCTAGTGAATGCTGGCCTTGCCTGCGGCGAGACCGTTGTTGAAGCTCCGGCCGTCCGCGAGGGTCACCTCCTTCAGCAGGCCGCCCGCCTGGCCCGAGCGCAGCGGAGCGATGATGGTCGTGATCGTGTCGCCGACCTTGATCATGTTCCACTTCCAGCCGACGCGGTCGAGAATGCCGGGGCTCGCGCACTCGATCGTATAGTTCTTGGGCGGGGCGCCCGAGGGCTGGTTCGCGGCGAGCAGGATATAGACGTGCGGGTTGGTCCACTGAAAGTACTTGACGGTCCCCTTCAGCTTGATCTGATGATCGTGATCGAACATCGCGAACGAATGATGGGCGAGGGCCGGCCACGCGGCCGTCACGGCGACGGCCGCCAGGGAGGCCCAGACGACCCCAATTTTGCGCGGCGCTTTCATCCGTGGCGATCTCCTCGTAGCCTGCCCCGGGAGTCGGGCGGCCGGTCTTGCGGGTCGCTCGTCCGACGCGACCGGCCCCAGCACCGGAGCGGACCGTGTCCCCGCCGCCATGATAGCGCGGCGCATTGACTCTGCAACGGCCACGCTGTGGATATGCGTCAGAGCGCGGGCGTCGTGGCATCGAGAGCCGGAGCCGCCGGCTGGTAGTGGGTGTCGAGATCGCGCCGCAGATCGCGGCCGGCGAGGACATAGTGCAGCGCCGCCCAGAGGCAGAGCAGCGACATGACCATGAGCGCATCGCGGATGCCCGTGGCGGAGGCGTCCCCGCACGCCGCCACGAGCGCTTGGGGCGAGCCGTGCGGCGCCGCGCCGCCCGGGCACATCGCCTTGAAGGCGCCGAGCGCGAACGCGTGCATCGCGAACTGATCGCTCAGCACCCCGACGATCGTCGGGCCGAGACCGATGCCGACGAGCCCCAGCACGAGGGACACGACGAAGGCGGACGAGGCGCGCATATTGGCCCCGACCATGTTCTGCGCCAGCGCGAGCGAGGGCGCATAGTAGACGAACATGCAGAGGTGGGCCGCGATGAGCAGCACGACGGCGCTCGCGACGACCGACTGATTGAATCCGAAGAGGAACAGCGGCGCGGCGATCGCCAGGCCGACGGCGGGCCCCCACACGTACCAGCGCTTGTCGAGCCGGCCCGCCCAGTCGACGCCGAAACCCCCGACCACCAGGCCGGAGGCCATGGCGGCCCCGGCGATCATCGCGAGCAAACGCCCCGCCGCGGCGATGCCCATGTGATAGTCGCGGACGAGAAACGCGCTCAGGAACTGGCCGATGGCGTTCATGGAAGTCGCGGCGAGAGAGCAGCCGATGAGGACGTGCCACATCGAGCGCTTGGCGAACAGGAATCGGAACACCACCCAGGTCGAAGGCGGGGACTCGGCGTGCGTGAGAGGCTCCGGGTCGCACGTGCCGCGAACCGGCTCGCGGAAGGTGAGAAAGGCGACGATGGCGACGAGGACCGCAAGCGATCCAATCACGAGAAACGACGCCCGCCAGCTCACGTACTGCGCGAGGTAGCCCGCGCCGGCCGTTCCGCAGACGACGCCGATCGGGGCGCCGAGCCAGATGATCGACATGACGGACGCGCGCTTCTCCATGGTGTAGTGATCGCCGATCAGCGAGGCGACCGGCGTGCCGAAGCCGGCGTCGCCCACGCCGACGCCGACACGGAAGAGCAGCAGGCCGAGAAAGCTCTTCGCGGTGCTGCAGAGCGCGACCATGATGCCGAACAGAGCGACGCAGCCGGCGATGATCTTGGTGCGGCTCGCCCGCTCGGCGAGCCGCGCGAGCGGCAGTCCCATCAGCGTGTAGAAGATGGCGAATCCGAGGCCCTGGATGAGGCCCAGCTGAGAGTCGGTGAACTTCAGATCGAGCTTGATCGCCTGCACGGAGGCCGCGAGGCCCTGCCGGTCGGCGAGGTTCAGGGCGTTGATGACGACGAGCAGAATGAGCAGCCAGACTCGATAGCCCTTCGAGAAGACCGGCGAGGAGGACGGTGAGGCCATGAGCGGTCCTTTACGATCGATCCGGAGCGGAGGGCCGATGCTACGCCGCGCCGCCAGGGGAGTGCCACGCGAATGCGTGGCATCGGGCGGGCGCGGGCGCGTCCGGGCGGGCGCGCTCGCTCTCCTCGCTTTGGGGTGCTGGACGGCCGCTCGGGCGAGCGGCTCGCCGGCCCAGGGCGATGCGCCGACGCCGTGGAATCCCTGCGCAGAGTGCAACCTGCTCGTCGGAGCGGGCGTCACCTACAAGTTCTGGAGCTTGACGGATTCGGCCGTCGTGCCCATCGAGCTCGAGCTCGCCGACAGCCGCTGGGAGCTCGGCGCGTTCCGTATGACGAGCGGCCAGGTTCTGGACGAGCCCGCCACGCATCCGCACACCCGGTACGCCGCGCTCCCCTACTGGGGGTTCTCCGCGATGCGGCGTTGGCGGGTTTTCCACGGATCGTGGGGCAAGCTGTACTTGGGCGTCGGCGGCAACTACAGGACCGAGGCCGACCTGCTCGTCGCGACGAAGTGGGACTTCGCGTACCTCATCGCCTACCGCTTCGATCTGGGCAGTGAGCGCACGTTCGTCGAGCTGAGCATCCGGCACTGGTCCAACGCCTGGCTGCGGCTGCCGGACCGCGGCCAGAATTTCATGACGGTGATGCTCGGATTTTGAGAGGCTCGTGACGGGTTGCTGCCCCGTTATGTGAACCCTGCACGGTACGGCCGCGGCGGCTTCAGGGGCCGGCCTGCCGGCCGATATATATGAGGTGTACGACGGTACGCCGACAGAGGCCGTGCGGTGCGGCAGCCTCGGGCCATGCCGAGACACCCGCGGAACCACCGATGAATAGAATCACCGACCAGCGCCGGGAGCTCGCCGCGGCGCCTCCCGAGGACGCGCAGGCGCCGGGGAGCACCGTCGCGCTCGTCGCGCGGCAGCCGATCTACGGCCCTGCGATGGCCGTCATCGCCTACGAGCTGCTGTATCAGGAAGCGGGCGCTTCCACTCCCATGCCCGCCGCCGCGAGCACACGCGACGTCGCGCTCAAAGTGGTCGCGGACGCGGCGCTCGAGATCGGACTCGACCGGCTGGCCGGCGGCCTGCCGGTGCACATCAATTACCCCCGGGAGCTACTGCTCGCGGAATCGCCGATCTCGATGCACCCGGAGCGCGTGGTCATCGAATGGGTGGAGGACATCCCGTCGAGCCCGGCGCTCATCGCGGGCATCCAGGCGCTGCGCGCCCGCGGACATCGGATCGCGCTCGACGACTATTCCCCGCGGCTCAACGATCCCGCCCTGCTCGACGTGGTGGACATCGTCAAGATCGACGTGGCGCAGCAGACGCGGGCCGAGCTCGCGCAGCTCGTGCCGGGTCTCATCCGCCGGGGCCTCACCCTGATCGCGGAGGAAGTCGAGACCGTCGAGCAGTTCGAGCATTGCCTGCAGATCGGGTTCCAGGGCTTCCAGGGCGATTTCCTGCATCGCCCGCAGACCGTCAAGGCGCAACGCATGCCCTCGAGCCGGCTCGCGACCTTGCGGCTGATCTCGGCGCTGCAGAACGAGAACTACTCGCTCCGCGAGGTGGAGAGCCTCGTCTCGCAGGACCTCTCCATCTCCTACCGGGTGCTCCGCTGCATCAACTCGAGCTACTACAACCTGCCACGCAAGGTGGAGTCGATCCGCCAGGCCATCGTGATCCTGGGGCTCGACAATCTGCGGCAGCTCGCGACGCTGGTCTCGATGCAGGGCTTCGACAATCGGCCCGTCAGCCTCTTCGTCACGGCGATGACTCGGGCCCGCATGTGCGAGCAGCTCGCCCGGCTCGCCGGGGTGAGGGACACGGGACCCTACTTCATCACGGGCCTGTTCTCGCTGCTCGACGTGCTGGCGGGAGTGCCGATCGCGGAGCTCCTCGACGAGCTGCCCCTCGCGCCGGCGGTGGAGCGCGCGCTCGTCGCGCAAGAGGGGGACATCGGCACGGCGCTCAAATGCGCGCGCGCATACGAGCGCGCATCGTGGGGACGCATCGCGTACAACGGGCTCGCGCCCGCGCTGATTCGCGCGGCGTACGTCGACGCGGTGTTCTGGGCCGAGCAGACGCAGGCGCTCACCACCAAGTAGACGCGGCGCGCCGCGGGGCAGGCAGGCAAGCCGAGCCCTCTGCTCTCAGTATCGCCTCAGAAGCGCGTCGACGTCGGACTGCTCAGCCGCGAGCGCCTCGAAGAGCGGGATGTGTCGCCGGCGCGCGGTGCCGTTGACGATCACCGCGAAGGCGATCCACCCGCCGTCGCGCTTGCGCAGGAAGCCGGCGATGCCGCAGACCGAATACGGATCGTCCATGGTGCCGGTCTTGAGCGCCACACGGTCGAGCCAGGCCGCGCTGCCGGAGCGCAGGAACTGGAACGGCGCGTCGCGAGGGACGACGAGGCTGCCGTAGAACACCGGAAAGTGCCGCGGATCGTGGTACTCGTGCGCGAGCAGAGTCACGAGATCGCTCGCCGAGAGGCGGTTCTGCGGCGTGAGCCCGCTGCCGCTCAGCAGGATCGGCGGGTCGAGCGGGGCGCGGCGGACGGGACTGCGCAGGCGCGCGAGGAAATCCGAGAGCAGGCTCGCCCCATCGGAGAGGAGGATCGGACGCCGCTCCGAGACGGTCGCCGCGAGATCGAGGGTCAGCACGTCGGCGATGTAGTTGTTCGAGAATCTCAGCATGCGTCCGAGCTGCTCTCTCAGCGGCAGCCCTTCCACCTCCGCGAGCACGGCGATGTTGCGCGGCAGCTCCTGCGACCGCACGACGACCGGACCGTCGATGCGGATGCCGATCTCGCGCAACGTCTCCCCGAGCAGCAGGCCGACGCCCTGCACGGGGTCGGACATGGCGCGGTAGACGCGCTGCGCATCGCCGGCCGGCACGTCGCCGCCCACGCGCAATCGATCGCCCTGCGCATCCGTCACGCGCTCCACCCAGAAGGTCTGCCGTCCGCCGGCGCGGATGGTGCGGATAACGCCGTCCACGGGTACGGGCAACTCCGCGACTCCGCAACCGCGCACGCGGGCGGCGGCTCCCGGATGGGTGGGCCGCACGTCCACGCACCAGTTGCCGAAGTCGACGCCGACGGCGGCGAGCGGCGCGTTATAGGCCGTATCGCTGCGCCGAGCCGCCTCGCACCGGTCCTTCGTTCCGCACGAGACGAGGCCGAACGGCGACGGATCGACGATCAAGCGGCCTCGCACCCGCATGACCCCTGCACCGCGAAGCTGCGTTGCGAGTATCCACAGAGAATGATCGTCGAGAGAGGGGTCCCCTGCGCCTTCGAGGATGAGATCGCCCTCGAGCTCATCGCCCACGAGCGCCGCCCCGCTCGCGAGGCGCGTCCGGAAGATCTTGTCGGCCGGCCAGGCCTGAAGGGCCGCGGCAGCGGTCGCGAGCTTGGTGAGCGATGCCGGAGTCAGCCGCTCGTCGGGGTGCAGCTGCTCGATGACGGCGTTCTGCTCCAAGTCGAGCGCGGATGCGCTCACCGCCGCGCCCCCGCGCTGCAGGGCAGCGAGCGCACGCCAGTCCGCGTGCGCGGGTACGCTGACCGAGGCCGCGATAGCGAGGGCGAGGAGGGGCGCGCGGCGGGATACCGCGCCGAGGAGCGGAGAGAGGGCCCGGAGGATCGCGAGTCGGAACGCCCTCGGGGGGCGCGGCAAGGGGCTGCAGTCCTGCGGCCAGAATTTGCCGCCGCCTCGTGCGTACATCGTGCTTTATCGCTCCGGTCGAGTCTCGAGCGTCGCACTCGACACGAAAGTCGCGGGATTTGCAAGCGCCTCGCGCTCAGTCCTGCGCTCGTGGCTGGACACGCTGCGCGCCGTCCGGCGGATTCGTGGGCGTCCATCGAGGATTCGGTAGGCCCGTGGCGGCTTCACGGCGGCTCCGTGACGGGCGAGCGCGCGCGAGCCCCTCGGTTTGCAACGTGGTCCACAGATTGCGCGGCGGATCTGGCCGGGTTCTTGCTCATCTCCCGGCGGACCTCGACTCGAGAGCACGGAGACTTCGGACATGACGATCGGCAGCGCCTCCCAG
Organism: Gammaproteobacteria bacterium; assembly: GCA_030038645.1. Lineage (GTDB taxonomy): Bacteria > Pseudomonadota > Gammaproteobacteria > Steroidobacterales > Steroidobacteraceae > JASHUC01. Next base: position 437 of record JASHSR010000546.1, on the reverse strand, counting down.
TTGAGCACGATGCTCGCCCAGATGCTCTACGGCCAGCGCCATACGACCAACGCGACGGCCGGCAGCAACACTTCGAGCTCGATTCCGGGCGCCTCCCAGGGCGGCGGAATGCTGAGCGCCGTGGTGCAGGCTCTCGAGCAGGTCGGCATCACGGGCTCGCAATCGGGCGGCGGGACATCGTCGTCGAGCTCCTCGTCTACGCAGCCCTCCACGCAATCCTCCACGCAGCAGAGCGAGACGCAGGCGCTGCAGAGCTTCATGCAGACTCTGGTCGCCGCCCTGCAGACGCAAAGCACCTCCACCGGCGGAACTCAGGGCACGGGCTCCACGACCGCGGCGGGCCTCTCGGGGCTGTCCCGCGGCCACGGGCATCATCACCACGGCGGCGCCCACATTCAGCAGGGGCTGCAGAGTCTCATTCAACAGCTGCAGTCCTC
>JASHSR010000545.1 GCA_030038645.1 Gammaproteobacteria bacterium | reverse complement strand
GCCGAAGATCGATGGGCTGTCGCTTTCCCTGCGTTACGAGCGTGGGGCGCTCGTGCGTGGCGCGACGCGCGGCGACGGCACGGAGGGCGAGGATGTCACGGCGAACGTCGAGGTCGTGCCCGGCATTCCCCGTACCCTCAAAGGCCGGGATGTGCCCGAGATCTGCGAGGTGCGCGGCGAGGTCTACATGACCAAGTCCGCGTTCCTCGCCCTCAACGAGCAGCAGGGGGCGGCCGGCAGGACGGTGTTCGCCAATCCGCGCAACTCCGCCGCGGGCTCGCTGCGGCAGCTCGATCCCGCCGTGACGGCCGCGCGGCCGCTCAAATTCTTCGCCTACGCGTGGGGCGAGATGAGCGCCCTGCCGGCGCGGACCCAGTGGGCGATGCTCGAGTGGTTCGCGAGGCACCGCCTCGAGACCAATCCGCTCGCGAGGCTGTGCCGCTCGGTCGAGGCGTTGCTCGAGTTCCATCGCGAGATCGAGCTCGTGCGCGCGACGCTCGATTACGACATCGACGGCGTGGTGTACAAGGTCGATCGGCTCGACTGGCAGGAGCGGCTCGGCGCCGTCTCGCGCGATCCGCGCTGGGCCATCGCGCACAAGTTTCCCGCGCAGAAGGCGACGACGGTGGTGCAGGCCGTCGAGGTTCAGGTCGGCCGCACCGGCGCGCTCACTCCGGTCGCGAAGCTCGCGCCGGTGAGCGTCGGCGGAGTGGTCGTCTCGAACGCGACGCTGCACAACGAGGATTACATCCGAGAGCTCGACGTGCGCGTCGGCGACACCGTGACCGTCCAGCGCGCGGGCGATGTGATCCCGCAAGTGCTCGGCGTCGTCCGCGAGAGGCGTCCGAGCGGCGCTCGGCCGTATGTCTTTCCGAAGACCTGCCCCTGTCCGCTCGCGACCGCAGTCGTGCGCGATCGCACGGCGGCGGGGGAGGTGGGCGCGGTCGCGCGCTGCTCGGGCGAGCTCGCCTGTCCCTACCAGCGCATCGAGCATCTGCGTCACTTCGTATCGCGGCGCGCCTTCGACATCGAGGGCCTCGGGGAGAAGCAGATCGCGCTCTTCTTCGAGAAGGGCTGGATTCGCGAGCCCGCCGATCTCTTCGAGCTCGCGGCGCGCAACGAGACGATCCAGCTCGAGGAGCAGGAGGGCTTCGGCGAGGTGTCCGTCCGCAAGCTTTTCGCGGCCATCGAGGCGCGCCGCACCATCTCGCTCGAGCGCTTCATCTACGCGCTCGGGATCCGCCACGTCGGGGAGACCACCGCGCGCGCGCTCGCCCGCGGCTACGGCAGCTGGAGCGCGCTCGAGAAGGCGTGTCGGAGGCTCGCCGCGGGCAACGCCGAGGCGCGGCAGGAGATGGACGCCATGGATCAGATCGGGGAGACGGTGATCGACAGCGTCGCCGCGTACTTCTCGGACCGCCACAACGTCGAGAGAGTCGAGCGCCTCACGGGGCAGCTGCGGATCCTCGACGCCGAGCAGCCGGCGCGCGTCTCGCCCATCGCCGGCAAGACCGTCGTCTTCACCGGCCATCTCGAGCATCTCACCCGGGAGGAGGCGAAGGCGCTCGCCGAGCGCTTCGGGGCGACGGTGAGCGGCAGCGTCTCGAGGAAGACGGACTGGGTGGTCGCGGGCGCGGAGGCCGGATCGAAGCTGCGCAAGGCGACCGAGCTCGGCGTGCAGGTGATCGACGAGGCGCAGTTCCTCGCGCTCACCGGCGCGCAACAGGCCGGGAGGGCGCGGGCGGAGAAGTGAGCGCGCCGTCGCCGGGGCAACGCACCGCCGCTGCACCGACCCGGCGCCGCCGCAACGCCCGCCGCGGTGCCGATCCCACGTCGGTCCCGGCGCCGGCGCCGAGATTCGCTGCTCCTCAGAGCTTGCTCTTCTGGATCTTCGCGTTCTTCACGAGCCCGTCGACATACGAGGTGAATTCCCTCGACTCGATGATCTGCACCAGCCGCTGCTGCACGCTGTCGTAGGTCGGCGGGGTGAGGGGCCGCGTCTCCTCGAGCTGAATGATGTGCCAGCCGTACTGGGTGTGAACGGGCGTGTGGGTGTATTCGCCGGGCTTCAGCGCCATGACCGCATCGGCGAAGGGCTTCACCATGTTGTCCGTCGTGAACCAGCCGAGATCCCCGCCGTTCGACTTGGAGCTGTCCATCGACTCCTGCTTGGCGAGGTCGGCGAAATTCGCGCCGTGGTCGAGCTGGTCGATGATGCGCTGGGCAAAGGGCTCCGTCGCGACGAGGATGTGGCGCGCGTGGTATTCCAGGTGCGGCATGTTGGAGACCTGAGTCTCGTACTCCGTCCGCAGCTGCTCCTCGGTCGGCTTGCGGTCCTTCAGATATTGCGTGGAGACCGCCTGCTCGAGGATGCTGAGCCGCGACAGCGCGAGCAGGTTCACCGTATCCGGATCCTTGGCGAGGCCTTCCTTCTCCGCCTCCTCGGCGACGATTTGCGCGCGGATGAGGGAGTCGAGGTCGCGCGAGCGCTGATCGGCCGTGAGATCGCTCGGAGCGCGGCCTCCGCTCACGCGCATCACGTAGAAGTCGTAGAAGTCGCGGCTGATCGGCACGCCGTCGACCACGGCGACCGAAGGCGACCCGCTTGCGGCGGCCCCCGTACTGGAGGCGCCTTTGGGCTGGCAGGCGGCGAGCGCCGCCGCTGCGATGACGGACATCAGGAGCAAACCGGGCTTGTTCATTTTGGAAGACCTTGAAGAAAGTTAGTACTAATTATATATCATGGGGTTGTATAAATTTCATGATGCCGTTTCTTCGCGTGTCCGGGCATCGATGGCGAGCGCGTGGACGCCCTTTCCGAGCAGCGGCTCGACGGCCTGGTAGACCATGCGGTGGCGTGCAACCCTCGAGAGACCCCGAAAACGATCGGACACCACTCGCACGCGAAAGTGCCCGCCCTCCCGCGCTCCGGGATGGCCGGCATGCCGGGCGCTCTCGTCCTCGACGAGGAGCTGCGCCGGGGCGAGCTGCCGCTCGAGGGCGGCGCGGATTCGTGTGGCGGTGTCGAGCATGCTCGTGCGCCGCTCAGCCCGCCTCGGCGGACGAGTCCTCGCCCGCCGGCTCGATGCGCCGGATCAGCCACACGACCTGCAGGAAGATGAACGCCGTGGTCGCGACGGTGAGGCCGAACACGTTGAAATTCACCCAGAATCGCTCGCTCGTGTGCAGGGCGACGATGAGGTTGGCGCACCCGAGCGCGGCATAGAACACGACCCACGTCCAATTGAGGCGGCGCCAGAGCGGCTCGGGCACCCGGATCTCCGATCCGAGCGCCGCGCCGAGCGCCGTGCGCAGCAGCCGCTCGACGAGCGTGCGCTTGCCGATCCAGAAGCTCACGAGGAAGGCGGCGCTCACGAGCCAGGAGAAGACACTCGTCTTCAGCTCGATGTAGCGCTGATTGTGCAGCAGGAGCGTCGCCGCCCCGAACACGAAGACCAGCGCCGCGCTGAGCGAGTGCATCGAGGGGATGCGGCGGGCGATGGCGAGGTCCGCGGCGAGCAGCGCCACCATGGCGACCATCAAGGCCGCGGTCGCGGCGTACAGGCCGTGAAGGTAGTACGCGACGACGAACGCGGCGAGCGGCGCGAGCTCTAGGAGGACTTGCATGTGGCGCGCATCGGCGGGGGTCGGCCTCGGTGAAAAGGGCCGCGTATCATAGCCGAAACGGCCGGGCACGGCCGGCGGCAGGTCACGATTGAGCCAGTTCTTCTCCCTCCACCCCGCCAATCCGGAGCCGCGCCTGATCCGGCGCGCCGCCGACATCGTCCGCCGCGGTGGCGTCATAGCCTACCCGACCGACTCGTGCTATGCGCTCGGATGCCCCATCGGCGACAAGGCTGCGCTCGAGCGCATTCGCCGCATCCGCCAGGCCGACCGGCATCATCATTTCACGCTCGTCTGCCGCAGCGTCGGGGAGAGCGCCCGGTTCGCGCGGATCGACACGCCTCAGTTCCGCCTGCTCCGGGCGTGCACACCCGGTCCCTACACCTTCTTGCTGCCGGCGACGCGGGAGACGCCGCGCCGGCTGCAGCACGAGCGGCGGCGCACCATCGGCATCCGAGTGCCGGACCATCCCGTGCCGCAAATGCTGCTCGCGGAGCTCGGCGAGCCGCTGATGAGCTCGACGCTCATCCTCCCCGGCGATCCGCTGCCTCTCACCGAGGCGCACGAGATTCGCGAGCGCCTCGAGCACGAGATCGACGCGGTGCTCGACGGCGGCAACTGTGGCATTCAGCCGACGACCGTCGTGGACCTCGCCGTCTCGCCGCCGGTCGTGCTGCGGCGAGGCAAGGGCGATCTCGCCGTTTTGGGCCTATAATCGGTTGCAATTCATGAGCGTAAATCCACAGGCGCGGCGCGTGCTCTCGGGGATGCGCCCGACGGGCCCACTTCACCTCGGGAACTATCACGGCGCGCTGCGCAACTGGGTCGAGCTGCAGTATCAGTACGAGTGCTTCTTCTTCATCGCCGACTGGCACGCGCTCACGACCGGCTACGACGACACCTCGCACCTGCAGGAGCACATTCACGCCGTGCTCGTCGACTGGCTCGCCGCCGGCCTCAATCCCGGCGTCGCGACGCTCTTCATCCAATCCCACGTCCCGGAGCACGCGGAGCTGCACCTGCTGCTCTCGATGACGACGCCGCTCGGCTGGCTCGAGCGGGTGCCGACGTACAAGGAGCAGCAGGCGGAGCTCAAGGACAAGGATCTCGCGACCTACGGCTTTCTCGGCTACCCGGTGCTGCAGAGCGCGGACATCCTGATCTACCGCGCCGCCTTCGTTCCGGTCGGGGAGGATCAGGTCGCGCACGTGGAGATCACCCGCGAGATCGCTCGCCGCTTCAATCACCTCTACGGGCGCGAGCCGCAGTTCGAGGAGAAGGCCGAGCGGGCGGTCAAGAGCCTCGGGGGCCGCAACAGCGCGCTCTACCGGCAGCTGCGCCGGCGCTTCCAGGAAGCCGGCGACACGGAGGCGCTCGCGCGCGCGCGGGCGCTCGTGCACGCCAACAACCGGATCACCGTCGCGGACCGCGAGCGGCTGCTCGGATTCCTCGAGGGCTCTCACGTCAGCATCCTGCCCGAGCCTCAGGTCCTGCTCACCGCGACGCCCCGAGTGCCGGGCCTCGACGGGCGCAAGATGTCGAAGTCCTACGGCAACACCATCGGCCTGCGCGAGGATCCGGACGCCGTGGCGCAGAAGCTGCGCGCGATGACGACCGACCCCGCGCGCGTGCGGCGGACCGATCCCGGAGATCCCGAGAAATGCCCCGTGTGGGACCTGCACAAGATCTATTCGGACGAGCCGACCCGCAGCTGGGTGAACGAGGGGTGCCGCACGGCCGGGATCGGCTGCCTCGACTGCAAGAGGCCGCTCATCGAGAAGATCGTGGAGGAGGTGCGGGCCTTCCGTCGACGCGCCCAGGAATTCGAGGATAATCCGGACCTCGTTCGCAGCATCGTTGCGGAGGGCGCGGACAAGGCACGCGAGGCCGCGCGCCAGACGCTCGACGACGTGAGGCGCGCGATGCATCTGCGGGCGGACTAAATTGTCGGGAACAAGTTGCAACGTCACGCGCTTCGTGTGGCGGCCCCGAAGGGGCGAGGCGCAGGGAGGCGCCGAGTACTGATGGCGAACAAGCCGGAGCTGAGGGTCGTCGTGACGCAGGAGCAGCCGCAATCTACGGCTCCGCCGGCCGTACCGGAGCAGGTGGAGATGCCCTTCGCCGTCGTGAACGGCGAGCCGGTGACGCAGCTGCCGCGCGACCTGTACATCCCACCGCAGGCGCTCGAGATCTTCCTCGAGGCGTTCGAGGGCCCCCTCGATCTGCTGCTCTATCTCATCCGGCGCCAGAACCTCGATGTGCTCGATATCCCGATCGCCGAGATCACGCGCCAGTACATGCGGTACATCGAGCTGATGCAGGACCTGCAGCTCGAGCTCGCCGGCGAGTACATGGTCATGGCCGCGACGCTCGCGGAGATCAAGTCGCGCATGCTCCTGCCCCGGGCGCACGCCGAGGGACTCGAGGCGGCGGAGGAGGACCCGCGCGCGGAGCTGGTGCGCCGGCTGCAGGAGTACGAGCGCTTCAAGCAAGCCGCCGAGGGCCTCGATCGGCTGCCGCGCCTCGAGCGGGACGTGTGGGGAACGAGCGCGGAGCTCAAGGACCGCAAGGTCGTGCGGCTGCTGCCGCAGGTGACGCTCAAGGAAATGCTGGCCGCCTTCCAGGAGGTCGTCGTCCGCGCCGAGCTGTTCGCGCCGCATCGCGTCGAGCGGGAGCGCTTGTCGGTGAGGGAGCGCATGAGCGATATTCTCGCCGCGCTCGAGCAGGCGAGCTTCGTCGAGTTTGCGCGGCTGTTCAGGGTGGAAGAGGGGCGAGCGGGGGTCACGGTCGCGTTCGCGGCGATCCTGGAGCTGGTGCGGGAGGGCTTGATCGACATTGTGCAGGCCGAGCCCTTCGCGCCGCTGCACGTGCGCGCCGCCGCGTCGGGCCGCAGCTTGCGTCTCGTGGCGGACAACGATCTCACGGGCGGCGAGGGTTCCGCTGGGGCCGACTCCGGCCCCGCGCCCGACCCGCAGGACGGGGGAGCGACCGAAGCATGAGCGATGCGTATCTGAAGAACGTCATCGAGGCCGCACTGCTCGCGGCGGGCCGGCCGCTGCAGATCGCGGATCTCGCCGCGCTGTTCGAGGAGCCGCTGCGCCCCGAGAGAGAGCGGATTCGCGCGGCGCTCGATGCGCTCGCGGCCGATTACGGCGGGCGCGGCATCGAGCTGAAGGAGACCGCCTCGGGCTTTCGCGTGCAGGTGCGCCGCGAGCTCGCGGAGGAGATCTCGAGGCTCTGGCCCGAGCGGCCGGCGCGCTACTCTCGGGCACTGCTCGAGACGCTGGCGCTCATCGCCTACCGCCAGCCCATCACGCGCGGTGAGATCGAGGCGGTGCGCGGCGTTGCCGTGAATCCCAACATCGTGAAGACGCTGCTCGAGCGCAACTGGGTTCGCGTCGTGGGCCAGCGTGACGTGCCGGGCCGGCCCGAGTTGCTCGGGACCACGCGGGAGTTCCTCGACTACTTCGGGCTGAAGAGGCTCGATGAGCTGCCGCCGCTCGCCGAGCTCAAAGCGATGGCCGATCTCAATGTCCAGCTCGACTTGGATGCGGGGGCGCTGGATGCGCCGCCGCCCTCGGGCGCGGCCGATTCGGCCGCGAGCGGGGTGTCGCCGACGCCTGCTCGGCCCGACGAATCTCCCGAGCCCGAGACCGGGGCGAGCCCCGATGTCCTCGGCGATGAGCTGGACGAGGACGAGCGCGAGCCGGGCGACGATTCGGAAAGCTCGGCGGGGATGGTCGCCGCCCCCTCGGAGCGCGGACCCGCGATCGACTAGCTTGTATCGGCCCGGCGGCCCGAGCGTCCCCATGCCTCACGATCCCCACGAGCGCTCGCACGCGCGCGAGCGCGCGGATTCCGGCGAGCGGCTGCAGAAGGCGCTCGCGCACCTTGGGCTCGGCTCACGGCGAGACGTCGAGGCGTGGATTCGCGCCGGCCGCCTCAGTGTGAACGGAGAGCCGGCGGCTCTCGGCACGCGCGTAGGCGAGTCGGATCGGATCCGGCTCGACGGCCGGCTGGTGCGCCGCCGGCCGCCGGCCTTGCAGCAGGTGCTCCTCTGTCACCGGTCGCCGGGCGAGCGTCTCGACCGGCGGCCGGGAGCCGCGTTGCCTGAGCTCGCGGCGCCGCAGCCGGCCGTGCCTGGCCGCTCGGCCGCATCCGGTCGCCCAGCCGCATCCGGGCGGCTCGCCGCAACGGACCGAACGCCGCTTTTCGAGCGGCTGCCCCACGTCGCGGGCCGGCGGTTCATCGCCGTGAGTCCGATGCCGCAGCAAGACGGGGGGCTCGAGCTGGTCACCTCCGATGGAGAGCTGGCCGAGAGGCTGCAGCGCGCGGTCCGCGGCCTCGTCGCGGAGTTCAGCGTGCGCATTCGCGGCGAGCTCGGCGAGGCGCAGCTGCAAGGCGTGCTCGAGGGCGTGCTCGACCACGGAGCGCGGCTCGAGGTGGTGGCCTGCGCGCCGAGCGGAGGGGAGGGCGCCAATCGCTGGTACTCGCTCACGGCGCGGGGCGCGAGCGGCAAGGACGTGCGGCGGCTGTTCGAGCGTACCGGAGCGCTCGTGAGCCGCGTGCTGCGCACGAGGCTCGGCTCCGCCGCGCTCGATCGGAGCCTCGCGCGCGGGCGGTTTCGCAAGCTGAGGCCGGAGGAGCTCGAGGGACTGCTCGGCGGGGACGTCTCGACCCGCCGCTCGGCGGCGAGCCCCCTTACTGAGCGTCGAAGCTCCGGCCGGTAATGCCCCGGCTCGCTGCCCCGAGCAGCGCAAGGTAGGGCCCGGTCAGCGAGCGCGCCTCCGGCACCGTTGCGGGATTCTCCGCGGGATAGGCCTGCTGCCGCATGCGGGTCCGCGCGCGCCCCGGGTTGAGCGTGTTCACGCGGATGGAGGTGATGTCCGCGAGCTCCGCGGCGAGGACCTGCGCCAGCCCTTCGACGCCGAACTTGGAGACGGCGTACGCCCCCCAGTACGCCCGGGCTTGGCGGCCGACTCCGCTCGATGTGAAGAGGATCGAGGCGTCGGCGGACCGCTTGAGCGCGGGCAGCAGCACTTGAGTAAGCGCAAAGGCGGCGGTGAGATTGACGTGCAGGACGCGGCACCACGTCGGCACGTCGTAGTGCTCGACGGGCGAGAGCGTCCCGAGAATTCCCGCGTTGTGGAGCAGGCCGTCGAGCCGCCCGAAGCGCTCCATGATCGCCGCCGCGAGCCGGTCATAGTCGCTCGCGAGCGCGCGCTCGAGGTCGAGCACGGCGACGGTGGAGCCTCCGGGACCCTCCGCGTCGATCTCGCTCAGCACCCCCTCGAGCTTGCGCTGATTGCGCCCGAGCAGGATGACGGACGCGCCATGGCGCGCGCAGTCGATCGCGACGGCGCGGCCGATGCCGTCGCTCGCGCCGGTGACGGCGATGATACGGCCCGCGAGCTCGGCAGGCGCGGCTCTGTGCTCACGGGGATCGAACGGGCTGCTCACGGTGAGGCCTCCGGAACGAGACGAAATCTTCGGCGATCGGCGAGCCGGGCGGCACGCCAGCCGAGCCAGGCATCCGCGAGGCGGCTCGCTCGACCCGCCTGCCGGGGATGAGGCAGGGTCTGCTCGGCGCG
>JASHSR010000544.1 GCA_030038645.1 Gammaproteobacteria bacterium | reverse complement strand
CGGTCCCCCGGCCACTCGGTCCCGCCCCGCCCTCCGCGCCGTCGCCCCATCGTCCGTCGCCCCGCCACGCCGCCCCGCCCCGCCACGCCACGCCGCAAAATGGCGCAATCTGCGCGCGAAGGTACCCAAACTGCCGCGAATTAGGGTAGATTTGCCGCGGAGTCTCACGGGGCGAAATCGCAACCCATGGCCCGTCTTCTGTTGCTCAACGGCCCGAATCTGAACCTGCTGGGCAGCCGGGAGCCCGACCTTTATGGAGCCGACACGCTCGCCTCGGTCGAGAGCCGCGCGGCCGCCGTCGCCGCGGAGGCCGGCCACGAGCTCGTGGCGTTTCAGAGCAACGCGGAGCATCTGCTCATCGAGCGGGTTCACCAGGCTGCCCGGGAAAGCATCGCCTTCCTGATCGTCAATCCCGGCGCCTTCACCCACACGAGCATCGCCCTGCGGGACGCCATCCTGGCCGTGCGCCTGCCGTTCATCGAGGTGCACCTCACCAACATTCATGCGCGCGAGCCGTTCCGCAGGCAGTCCTACTTCTCCGACATCGCGGCCGGCTGCATCGTGGGTCTCGGCACGTTCGGCTACGAAGTCGCCGTGCGGGCCGCCGCGCGGCACCTGGCGCGCAAGCCCTAGCCCGCTAGCCCGTCACACACGAACGAACGATCTGCAAAGGGGAGCGCTCTCGGCATGGATATTCGAAAAGTCAAGAAGCTGATCGAGCTGCTGGAGGAGTCCGGCATCGCCGAGATCGAGATCAAGGAGGGCGAGGAGGCGGTGCGCATCAGCCGGATGCCGTCGGCTGCGATGCACGCGCCGGTGGCCGCGCCGATGACGAGCGGCGCCGCGGCCCCCGCAACCGCACCGCGGGAGGAGGCCGCCCCGCCGAAGCCCCGCCCCAACGAGCACGTCGTGACCGCCCCCATGGTCGGCACCTTCTACGCGGCGTCGACGCCGGGCGCCAAGCCGTTCGTCGAGATCGGCGACGAGGTGGAGGCTGGCCAGGTGCTCTGCATCATCGAAGCCATGAAGATGATGAACCAGATCGAGGCCGACAAGGCCGGCCGAGTCACCTCGATCATGGCGAAGAACGGCGATCCGGTCGAGTTCGGCCAGCCTCTGTTCGTCATCGAATAACGCCGACCAAATGCTCGAGAAAGTCGTTATCGCCAACCGTGGCGAGATCGCATTGCGAATCCTGCGCGCCTGCCGCGAGCTGGGGATCCGGACCGTGGCCGTCCACTCCACCGCGGACTACACCCTGAAGCACGTGCTGCTCGCCGACGAGTCCGTATGCATCGGCCCGCCGCCGTCGGCCCTGAGCTACCTCAACATGCCCGCGATCATCAGCGCCGCCGAGGTCACCGACTCGGTCGCGGTCCATCCCGGGTACGGCTTTCTCTCCGAGAACGCGGACTTCGCCGAGCGCGTCGAGAACAGCGGCTTCGTCTTCATTGGGCCGAAGGCGGAAACGATCCGCGCGATGGGCGACAAGGTCTCAGCCATCCAGGTCATGAAGCAGCACGGCGTCCCGTGCGTTCCCGGCTCCGACGGCCACCTGAGCCAGGAGAAGCCCGACGAGAACTTGAGGATTGCCCGGGACATCGGCTATCCCGTCATCATCAAGGCCTCCGGCGGAGGCGGCGGCCGCGGCATGCGCGTCGTGCACAGCGAGGCCTCGCTCCTCAACGCCATCAACATCACGAAGGCGGAAGCGCTCGCCGCTTTCGGCAACGACCAGGTGTACATGGAGAAATTCCTGGAGCGCCCGCGCCACATCGAGTTTCAGGTGCTCGCCGACCACCACGGGAACGTGATTCACCTCGGAGAGCGCGACTGCTCGATGCAGCGGCGCCATCAGAAGGTGATCGAGGAGGCGCCGGCTCCCGGCATCACCACTCGCCAGCGCCGGATGATGGGCGAGCGCTGCGTCGAGGCCTGCCGCGCCGTCGGCTATCGCAGCGCCGGCACCCTCGAATTCCTGTATGAGGACGGGGAGTTCTACTTCATCGAGATGAACACGCGCATCCAGGTCGAGCACCCCGTGACGGAGGCGATCACCGGCATCGACCTGGTGAAGGCGCAGCTTCTCATCGCTGCCGGAGAGCGCCTGCCCTACACGCAGGGCGACGTGCAGATCCGCGGGCATGCGATCGAGTGCCGCATCAACGCGGAGGACTCGAAAACCTTCATGCCCTCGCCCGGCCCCATCAGGCTGTGGCACGCGCCCGGAGGCCCGGGCATCCGCGTGGACAGCCACGTGTACTCCGGCTACAGCGTTCCGCCGCACTACGACTCGCTGATCGGCAAGGTGATCGCGCACGGCGAGACGCGCGAGGCGGCCATCGCGCGTATGAAGAACGCGCTCGCCGAGATGGTGATCGAGGGCATCAACACGAACATCGCGCTGCACCAGGAGATCTTCAATCACGCCGCGTTCCGCGCGGGCGGACAGGATATCCACTACCTCGAGCGCCGCCTGGGTCTGCGGTAGCGCCGCTGGGTCTGCCGTAGCGCCGCGCGGCTGTGCCGTAGCGCGGGCCGGAGTTGCGATCGCGCCGGCCGACCGCGGCGACGGTGCACCGCCGCGCGCCTTGGACCGCGGCAGGCGCTCCGCGGCGCGAGCGAGGGTCCGATGCCGTTCCTGCAGCTGACATTCGACCTCGGCGCGCTCGACTCCGACGGCGTGGAGGCCGCGTGCTTCACCGCGGGCGCGCTCTCGGTGACTTTCTCGGACGCTCGCGACGACGCCGTGCTCGAGCCGGCGCCGGGTGAGGTGAGGCTGTGGCCGGCGACGCGCGTGCAGGCGTTGTTTTCCGACGAGACCGAGCCGACGGCGGTCACTCGAGGGGTAGCCGCCGCGCTCGGTCTGCGGCCAGAAGCCATCGATGCTCGCGCGCTCGCCGATCGAGCCTGGGAGCGCGAATGGCTCGAGCACTTCCATGCCATGCGCTTCGGCGAGCGCCTGTGGGTCGCGCCCTCTCACGAGACGGTCACGGACCCTGACGCGATCGTCGTTCGGCTGGACCCCGGGCTCGCATTCGGCACCGGCACTCACCCGACGACCGGGATGTGCCTCGCCTGGCTCGATGCGCATCTGCAGGCCGGCGCACGCGTGATCGACTACGGATGCGGCTCTGGGATCCTCGGACTTGCGGCGGCCAAGCTCGGGGCCGAGCGCGTCGAGTGCTTCGACATCGATCCGCAAGCGCTTGCCGCGACGGAGTCCAACGCGGCTCGCAACGGCGTGGCGAACCGCGTCCTCGCCGTCCGACACTCGGCGAAGCTGATGCCCGGCGCCAACGTGCTGCTCGCGAACATACTGTCCGACCCGCTGTGCCGGCTCGCGTCGCGGTTCGCCGAGCTCGTCCGACCGGGCGGTTGGGTCGTGCTTGCCGGCCTGCTCGAGAGTCAGGCGATCGAGGTGACAGACGCTTACCGCGCGTGCTTTGATATGCATCGCTTTGGCGCGTGTGACGAATGGGTGGGTCTCGCTGGCGTGCGGGGTCCGCGCGCCGACTGAGCCATGTTCACCGTTTGCCCGAAGTGCAGCCTGAAGCTCGTCGTCACCGCCGCGGACCTGCGCGTGGCGCAGGGGTACGTGCGCTGTGGCCGCTGCTCGAACGTGTTCAACGCGCTGGTCGGGCTCTCCGACGAGCAGCAGGCGGTGCTCGCTCGCGAGGAGCGCGCTGCCGCGGGCGCCGGGCCGCCGGCCGCTCGGCCGAACGTGCAGGCAGGCCCCGCTGCTCCCGCTGCTCCCGCTGCCGAGCCGATCTCCGATGCCGCGCTAGAGTTCGATCCGGTGGCGACGGACGTATCGGAGGTCTTCGTCGAGCCGCAGCTCGACGAGGACGGCTCGACCGGCCGCTCCGAGACCATCATCCTCCGCAGCGAGGATGCGCCGCGCGAGGACGCGCCGCACGAGGATGTGCCGCACGAGGAAGTGCAGCGCGAGGATGTGCAGCGCGAGAGCGCGCAGCACGACGACGCTCGGCCGGAAGACGCTCCGCCCGCGGGTGCACGGCCTGACCACACGCCGCCCGAGGGCGCGCGGCTTGAGAGCACGCGACCCGACCACGCGCCGCCTGAGCATGCGCCGCCTGAGCACGCTCGACCCGAGGGTACGGCGGCGGAGCACGCGCGACCCGCGGAGACCGCACAGCTCGAGCTCGATTCAACGGAGTTCGAGAAAACGGACGAGTTCGAGCTCGCGGATCTCGAGTCGCTCCTGAAAGGGATCGGCGCTCAGAGCGCCCCGGCCGGGGGCTCCGTCGCGCAGACCGATGACGTCTCGCGATCGCCCGATGCCCCTGACGGCTCGCAGGCGCTTGGCAGCGCGCAGGCTCCTGACGCCTCGCAGACTCTCGACAGGTCGCAGGCTCTAGGCAGCTTGCAGACTCCTACCAGCTCGCAGGCTCCTGCCAGCTCGCAGATTTCGAGCGGCTCGCACGCCGTATCGAGCTCGCAGGTCTCGAGTGTCGCGGGCGCTTCCGACGCCCCGTACGCCGCGGAGCGCTTGGATACGCCGCATGACCCGTCGGGCTCGGCGGACGACATGCTCGAGCCGGACTCCGCCGCGGCGCCGGCGCCTCGCGGCCTCGACCGTGCGTTGCAGCTCGGCAGTGCAGTGCTCGTGCTGATCCTCGCCGCGCAGATCGTGCATCACTACCGCGATCGGCTTGCGCACATCGATTGGCTTCGACCGCCGCTCACGGCGGTCTATGCGATTCTCGGCATGCCGCTCGAGCCGCACTGGGATGTCACCGCCTACGAGGTCCGCCAGCTCGGCGCGATCGCAGGTCCCGAGAATCCCGGTGCGCTCACCGTCCGCGCGAGCATCAAGAACACGGCGACGAGACGGCAGCCGCTGCCCTTGCTGCGCGTCACGGTGCAGGACCGCTTCGGCAATCGTGTTGCAGCGCGCGATGTTCCGCCGGATGCGTACCTGCCCAAGACGAGCGCCGAGCGCTCGTACCTCGCCGCGGGCCAGCGCGTCGATGCGGAGATCGCGCTCGTCGATCCCGGCCCGAGCGTCGTGGGATTCGAGATCGATGCCTGCCTCAGGGATTCGTCCGGCCGCGTGTCGTGCGCGAACGATACGAGCGATGCGAACGGTGCGAACGGCGCGCGCTAGCGCCGAGCACGAGCATCCGCCATATCAAATCCGCGTGCCGAATTCCAGCTGGCGCGCGCACGCGGCGCTCGTATAATGATCGCGTCCGCAGGGGTCAACGGACGAGCCACCTCCGGGACGAGGAGTCAGTCGAGCAGGATTACTTGGACGAGAGACGGGGGGCGGCAGATGCGTCCGAGGAGCCTCACATGACCGCGAAGAAAAACGGGAGATCTCGCAACGAGATCGTCGCGCGCGTCGCGAGGTCGAATGGCGTCGCGAAGGCGAACGGCAAGGAGCTGCCGTTGCGCACGCACGCGGAGCATGCGCTGAGTGAGTACTTCGCGAGCCTCAACGGCCACCGGCCCGCCCGCCTATACGACCTCGTGCTCCGAGAGGTGGAGGAGCCGTTGCTCAAGGCCGTGCTCGACTACACGGAGGGTAATCAGGTCCGCGCGGCGGATATCCTCGGGATCAACCGCGGCACCCTCCGCAAGAAGCTGCGCCTGCTCGGCATTGCCGGCTGAATGGCCGATCCCGCGCTGATCCCCGTTCGGCGAGCGCTGCTCTCGGCTTCCGACAAGACCGGGCTCGTCGATCTGGCGCGCGCGCTGGCGGCCCGCAATATCGAGATCGTCTCCACCGGCGGAACCGCGCGGCTGCTCTCCGAGCAGGGCCTGCCCGTGCGCGAGGTGTCCGCCTACACGGGATTCCCGGAGATCATGGACGGCCGCGTCAAGACCCTGCATCCGCGAATCCACGGAGGCCTGCTCGGCCGGCGCGGCACCGACGATGCGGCCATGACGCTGCACGGAATCCAGCCGATCGACCTCGCCGTCGTGAATCTCTATCCGTTCGCCGAGACCGTCGCGCGTCCGGACTGCCGCTACCGGGAGGCCGTGGAGCAGATCGATATCGGCGGCCCGGCGATGATCCGCGCGGCGGCCAAGAATCACGAGTTCGTCGCGGTCGCGGTGGACCCCGAGGACTACGCGCAGCTCCTCGAGGAGCTGCGCGCGCACGACGGCGCGACGACCCTCGCGATGCGCTCGCGCCTCGCCGCGAAGGCCTTCGCGCACACCGCGCTCTACGACACCATGATCGCGAGCTTCCTCGCCGCGCAGCATCATGCGACCTCCGAGGGCTTCCCGGGGACGCTCCCGCTCGTCTGGACGAAGGTGCAGGATCTGCGCTACGGCGAGAACCCGCATCAGCGGGCCGCTTTCTATCGCGATCCGTCGCTGCGCGGCGTGAGCATTGCCGCCGCGCGGGCGCTGCAGGGCAAGGACCTCTCCTTCAACAATGTCGCCGACGCCGACACGGCCGTCGAATGCGTGCGGCAGTTCGATGAGCCGGCCTGCGCCATCGTGAAGCACGCCAATCCGTGCGGCGCCGCGGTGGCCGGCTCCCCACTCGAGGCGTACGACGCCGCCTACCGCGCGGATCCCACTTCCGCGTTCGGAGGGATCATCGCGCTCAATCGCGAGGTCGACGGTGCCACGGCGCGCGCCATCACCGCTCGCCAGTTCGCAGAGGTCATTGCGGCTCCGGCCGTCTCCGCCGAGGCGGCGGAGATTCTCGCGACGAAGCCGAGCGTGCGGGTCCTCGCGCTCGGAGATCTGCGCAACGCGCCGACCGCCGAGCTCGAATACCGCAGCGTCACGGGCGGACTGCTGGTGCAGACTCGCGATACGGACGCCGTCGCCGCGCGCGACCTCGGCGTGGTCAGCCGGCGCGCGCCGACGCAGGAGGAGCTGGCCGATCTCATCTTCGCCTGGCGCGTGTGCCGGTTCGTCAAATCGAACGCCATCGTGTACGCGCATCGCCGCGCGACGATCGGCGTGGGAGCGGGCCAGACGAGCCGGATTCACGCCTGTCGCATCGCGGCGATCAAGGCTCGGGACGCAAAGCTCGACACCGCGGGCGCCGTCATGGCGTCGGACGCGTTCTTCCCGTTCCGCGACAGCATCGATCTCGCCGCCGAGCACGGCATCCGCGCCGTCATCCAGCCGGGCGGCTCGAAGCGCGACGGCGAGGTGATCGACGCCGCGGACCAACACGACATGGCGATGGTGCTCACCGGCACGCGCCACTTCCGCCATTGAGCGCATGAGAGTCCTGGTCGTCGGATCGGGCGGACGCGAGCACGCGCTCGTGTGGAAGCTCGCGCAATCCGCGCACGTCGAGAGCCTGCTCTGCGCGCCGGGCAACGCCGGCATCGCCGCGGAGCGCCTCGCGGGCAGCGGCGCAGCGGTCGAGTGCGTGGGCGTCGGGGCGGAGGACCTGTCCAATCTGCTCGCGCTCGCGCAGGAGAGACGAATCGAGCTCACCGTCGTCGGGCCGGACAATCCGCTCGCGCTCGGCATCGTCGATCGGTTCGAGGAGCGAGGACTGCGGATCTGGGGGCCGAGCCGCAGCGCCGCGCGATTCGAGTCCTCGAAGGCGTTCTCCCAGCAGTTCACGGAGAAGTACGGCATTCCGGCGGCGGCGGGCGGCGCGTTCGACGACCCGGCGGCCGCCAAGAGGTTCGCCGCCTCGCTCGGGGGCCGCTGCGTCGTCAAGGCGGACGGCCTCGCGCTCGGCAAGGGCGTGCTCCCCTGCTCGAGCCTCGCGGAGGCGGAGCGCGCCGTGGACCGGATCATGGTCGAGCGGACGTTCGGCGCGGCGGGAGCGCGCGTCGTCGTTCAGGAATTCCTCGAGGGGGTGGAGATCTCGCTTCACGCGCTCTGCGACGGCAAGGTCGCGAAGCTCTTCCCCACCTCCCAGGATCACAAGCGCGCGCTCGACGGCGATCGCGGCCCGAATACCGGCGGCATGGGCGCGTACTCGCCGACGCCGTTCCTGAGCGACGCGCAGCTCGCCGGCGCCGCCGCGAGCATCCTCGAGCCGTTCATGCGCGGCTGCGCGGCGGAGGGCATCGACTATCGCGGCATTCTCTACCCCGGCGTCATGCTCACCTCCTCCGGCCCGCGCGTGCTGGAATTCAACGCGCGCTTCGGCGATCCGGAGACGCAGGTGTATCTCACGCGCCTCGAGAGCGATCTGCTCGAGCTGCTCGATGCGAGCGCGCGCGGCGCGCTCGGCCGCATGCAGCTCCGCTGGAGCCCCCTCGCGAGCGTCTGCGTCGTCATGGCGAGCGGCGGCTATCCCGAAGGCTACGCGCGGGGCAAGATCATCTCGGGGCTCGAGGCGGCGGGCGCCTCGCCGAACACGAAGGTCTTTCACGCCGGAACGGCGCTACGGGACGGCCAGATCGTGACGAGCGGCGGTCGCGTGCTCGGCGTCACCGCGCTGGGGCAGGACCTGAGGGCCGCGCAGTCGGCGGCCTACGCCGCCGTCGAGCAGATTCACTTCGAGGGGGCCCAGTATCGGCGGGACATCGGCCAGCGGGCGCTCGTGAGCGGCGCGGCCTCGTGAGCGGCGCGGCCTCGTGGGCGGGGCCGCCGCGTGAGAGGGATCGGCTCGCGGGCGGGACGGCGGTCAGCGCTTCATCGCCTCGAAAAACTCAGAGTTGGACTTCGTGTCCTTCATCTTGTCGAGCAGGAACTCGATCGCGGCAAGCTCGTCCATCGGGTGCAGGAGCTTGCGCAGGATCCACATCTTCGCGAGCTCGCCCGGATCGGTGATGAGCTCCTCCTTGCGCGTGCCGGAGCGGTTGATGTTCACCGCGGGGAAGACGCGCTTCTCGGAGATGCGCCGATCGAGGTGAATCTCGGAGTTGCCGGTGCCCTTGAACTCCTCGTAGATCACGTCGTCCATCTTGGAGCCCGTGTCGATGAGCGCCGTGGCGAGGATGGTGAGGCTGCCGCCCTCCTCGATGTTGCGCGCGGCCCCGAAGAAGCGCTTCGGCCGCTGCAGCGCATTGGCGTCCACGCCGCCGGTCAGCACCTTGCCCGAGGAGGGCACGACGGTGTTGTACGCGCGCGCGAGACGCGTGATGGAGTCGAGCAGGATCACCACATCCTTCTTGTGCTCGACCAGCCGCTTCGCCTTCTCGATGACCATCTCGGCCACCTGGACATGGCGCGCGGCGGGCTCGTCGAACGTGCT
The DNA here is from genome assembly GCA_030038645.1 of Gammaproteobacteria bacterium. Lineage (GTDB taxonomy): Bacteria > Pseudomonadota > Gammaproteobacteria > Steroidobacterales > Steroidobacteraceae > JASHUC01. The sequence continues at coordinate 2,774 of JASHSR010000544.1, read as the reverse complement.
GGAGACCACCTCGCCCTTCACCGTGCGCTGCATCTCGGTGACCTCTTCCGGCCGCTCGTCGATGAGCAGCACGATGAGGTACACCTCGGGCTGGTTCGCGGTGATGGAGGTTGCGATGTTCTGCAGCAGCATCGTCTTGCCGGCCTTCGGAGGGGAGACGATGAGGCCGCGCTGGCCCTTGCCGATCGGCGCGACGAGATCGATCGTGCGGGCGGTGAGGTCCTCGGTGGAGCCGTTGCCGCGCTCGAGCTTCAAGCGCTTGGTCGGATGCAGCGGCGTCAGGTTCTCGAACAGCACCTTGTTGCGCGAGCTGTCCGGGGAGTCGAAGTTGATCTCGCCCACCTTGAGGAGGGCGAAGTAGCGCTCGCCGTCCTTCGGCGGGCGGATGAGGCCGGAGATCGTGTCTCCCGTGCGCAGATTGAAGCGTCGGATCTGGCTCGGGCTCACGTAGATGTCGTCGGGCCCGGCGAGATAGGAGCCGTCCGCGGAGCGCAGGAAGCCGAAGCCGTCCTGAAGGATCTCGAGCACGCCGTCGCCGTAGATATTCTCGCCGTTGCGGGCGTGAGCCTTGAGGAGGGAGAAGATGATGTCCTGCTTGCGCGAGCGGGCGAGGTTCTCGAGGCCCATCGACTCGGCGAGCTTGACGATCTCGTTGATCGGCTTTTGCTTCAGCTCGGTGAGATTCATCGAGGCGCGGGACTGGGTGAGCTCCGCGGGACTGATGACCTCCGCGTCGTCGCCGCCGTCGAAGACGTCGATGTCGTTCATCATCTCGTCGGCGGGACGGCCATTGCCGCGGTTGCCGTCGCGGTTGCCGTGGCGCGGGCCCTTGGGCCGGTTGCGGCCCTGATTGCCGAGGTAGCCTCTCATGTCCTGTCCGAGAGCCGAGCGCGGGAGATCCGCTCGCTCGGCTCGAGATTGCTGTCCAGGAACGCGGAAAGCTGCGACTTCGATAGCGCTCCGACCTTCTGGGCCTCCACCGTGCCGTTCTTGAAAAGGATGAGAGTCGGAATGCCGCGGATGCCGAACTTCGGAGGGGTCTGCGGGTTCTCGTCGATGTTGAGCTTCGCGATCTTCAGGCGGTCCCGGTACTCGGCCGCGAGCTCATCGAGAATGGGGGCAATCATCTTGCAGGGGCCGCACCACTCGGCCCAGAAGTCGAGCAGCACGGGCTTGTCGGACTTGATCACGTCCTCGTTAAACGTGGCATCGGTGGTGTGCACGATGTGCGGGCTACTCACGCGGTTCAACCTCCACTAGGAGAGCAAGGGTTTTGGACAAGGCGACGAAGCCTTCGAGCGGACAAGGGGCGGAACGGCGAAAGCCGTGCCAGAAGCACCCGACAAACGGTTACACTACGTCTTAAGTGAGTACCGGTTTAAGCCTATTCAAGGAGAATCTGGATTGGCAGGTGCAGACTCCGGCGGCTGTCGAGCCATCGCACGGGTCTCGCTGTCTTGAGTGCCTTTGTAGCGCTTCTGCGCTCGCTTTTCAAGGGCCTGCCGGGCAAAGCGGCGGGCGAGGACGGTAGAACCCCCAACCAATGAGTGAACAGCATCCCAGTTCCGTGAATTTCGAATCCCTGGGGCTCGAGCCCGCGCTCATGCAGGGTATCCGCGACGCCGGCTTCCAGCGTTGCACGCCCATCCAGGCCGAGGCGTTGCCGATCGCTCTCGCCGGGCACGACGTGGCGGGCCAGGCGCAGACCGGCACGGGCAAGACGGCGGCCTTTCTCATCGCGCTGTACCACGCCCTCGCCTCCCGCCCCGCGGCGCACGGCCGCTCCCCGACCTCCATCCGGGCGCTCGTCGTGGCGCCCACTCGCGAGCTCGCCGTCCAGATCCACCACGACGCGGAGATCCTCGGCCGCCACATGGGCCTGAAGCTCGCGCTCGTCTTCGGGGGCACCGACTACGACAAGCAGCGCCGTGAGGTCGCGGCGGGCGCCGACGTGCTGATCGGCACGCCCGGCCGCATCATCGATTACTTCAAACAGCGCGTGTTCGACATGCGCCACGTGCAGGTGCTCGTCCTCGACGAGGCCGACCGCATGTTCGATTTGGGCTTCATCGCCGACATCCGCTACATCCTGCGGCGCCTGCCTCCCCCGGAGCGGCGGCTGTCGATGCTGTTCTCCGCGACGCTCTCCTACCGTGTCCTCGAGCTCGCGTACGAGCACATGGCGAACCCGGAGCTCATCCGCATCGAGCCCGACAAGCGCACCGTCGATGAGGTCCGCCAGGTGATCTACTACCCCGCCACCGAGGAGAAGGTCCCGCTGCTCATCGGGCTGCTGCGCCAGAGCGAGGCGACGCGCACCCTGGTGTTCACCAATACCAAGCGCAGCGCGGAGCGCCTGGAGCACGTGCTCCGCGCGAACGGCTTTCACGCTCAAGCGATCTCCGGGGACGTCCCGCAGAAAAAGCGCCTTCAGTTCCTGAGGGAATTTCACAACGGCGAGCTCGCCGTACTAATTGCGACGGACGTCGCCTCGCGCGGGCTGCACATTCCGGACGTAAGCCACGTCTTCAATTTCGATCTGCCGCAAGACCCGGCCGATTACGTACACCGCATCGGGCGTACGGCCCGGGCCGGCGCCGAGGGCGACGCCATCAGCTTCGCGTGCGAGGAGTCCGCCCTCTCTCTGCCGGATATCGAGCACTACCTGGGCCACAAGATTCCGGCCGCCGCGATCGCACCCGAGCTGCTGAGCCAGCCGGTTACCCCGAGCCGGGCCTCGCACGGCGAGCCGGGCGGCGGCGGCCCGGGCGGCA
>JASHSR010000543.1 GCA_030038645.1 Gammaproteobacteria bacterium | reverse complement strand
CGAGCGGGTCGAGTGCGCCGGGCGGGTCGAGTGCGCCGAGCGAGTCGAGCGCGCCGAGCGAGTCGAGCGCGCCGGGTGCCGACGCCTGGGGCGCGATCGTCGCGCAGCTCGACGTGCAGGGCGCGGCTCGCCAGCTCGCCAGCCACTGTGTGCTCATCGGGCGGCAGGGCTCCGTCGTGCGCCTGGCGGTCGATCCTCGCAATCAGCTCGTGCGCACGCGCGCCCAGGAGGAGAAGCTCGCTCAGGCGCTGTCGCGCTTCTACGGCGAGCCGGTGCGGATCGAGTTCGCCGTGGCGGACGGGCAAGCCGAGACGCCTGCGCAGTCGGAGCAGCGCGCCTCGCTCGCGGAGCTCGAGGCGGCCCGGCAGGCCCTCGATGCGGACCCGACCGTCCGCGCGCTCCACGAGCGCTTCGGGGCGACGATCCAGCCGGAGACGGTCCGGCCGGAGACGGCCCGGCCGATGAAGTGATTATCATGACGGCAGCAGCGGAGCAGTTATGCGCGGTAACTTCAACAATCTTCTGAAGCAGGCTCAAGCAGTGCAGGCGAACATGCAGAAGGCCCAAGCCGAGCTCGCGAGCATCGAGGTGATCGGCGAGTCCGGCGGCGGCATGGTGAAGGTCACCTTGAACGGCCGGCACGAGGCGAAGAGGGTGCAGATCGAGCCTTCCGTGCTCTCGGGCGAGGATCGCGAGATGCTCGAGGATCTCATCACCGCCGCGTTCAACGACGCTGCGCACAAGCTCGAGGCGCAGGTTCAAGAGAAGATGGCGAGCCTCATGTCCGGGGTCCAGCTGCCGCCGGGCATCAAGATGCCTTTCTGAGGCGATGAAGCTCTCTCCCACGCTCTCGCTGCTCATCGATGCGTTGCGCGCGCTTCCGGGCGTCGGGCCGAAGACCGCGCAGCGCATGGCATTCCACCTGCTGCAGGAGGGCCGGCCGGGCGCGCAGTCCCTGGTGAGCGCTCTCGGCGCGGCGCTCGTCTCCGTCAAGCGCTGCCGGCGCTGCCGCATGCTCACGGAGGAGGATCTGTGCTCGGTCTGCTCGTCGGCGCAGCGGGACACGACGCTGCTCTGCGTCGTCGAATCCCCCGCAGATGTGATCGCGGTCGAGCAGTCCGGAAGCTACCGGGGCCTGTACTTCGTGCTCATGGGCCACCTCTCGCCGCTCGACGGCATCGGCCCCGAGCAGCTCGGAGCCCGCGAGCTCGAGGCGCTCCTCGCCGACGGGGAGATCCACGAGCTCATTCTCGCGACCAACTCCACCGTCGAAGGCGAGGCGACCGCTCACTTCCTGAGCGAGCTCGCGCTGCGGCGCGGCGTCCGCGCAAGCCGCATCGCCCACGGAGTGCCCATGGGAGGGGAGCTCGAGTACGTGGACATGGGGACGCTCGCGCACGCGCTCTCCGGGCGGCAGCTTCTCGGCTGACGCCGGCCGCACAGCTGCTAATATGGCGCAACCATGCCCAGCGCCGATCTTCTGGTTTGGATCGATCTCGAGATGACCGGGCTGCAGCCTGTGACGGACCACATCATCGAGATCGCGACGATCGTCACGGACAAGGATCTCGTGACCTTCGCCGAGGGGCCGGTCATGGCGATTCACCAGCCCGATGAGGTGCTCGCGCGCATGGACGAGTGGAACCGCAAGCACCACGGCTCCTCGGGACTCATCGAGCGCGTGCGGGCGAGCTCGCTCTCCGCGGCCGACGCGGAGCGGCGCACGCTCGCCTTCCTCACCCCGCTCGTCACGCCGGGCGCCTCGCCGATGTGCGGCAACAGCGTCTGCCAGGACCGCCGCTTCCTCGCGCGCGAGATGCCGCAGCTCGAGCATTTCTTCCATTATCGCAATCTCGACGTGAGCACGCTGAAGGAGCTCGCCCGGCGCTGGGCGCCGCAGATGGCCGAGAGCTTCAGCAAGGAGAGCGCGCATCTCGCGCTCGCCGACATCCGCGAGTCGATCCGCGAGCTGCGCCACTACCGGGCGCACTTCCTGCACCCCGCGTACGCCGGCTCGAAGTGAACGGGGACGGCCGCCCGCGGCCTCGCTCCGCAGTGGATCAGACTTTATCGCCCGCGAGGTAGAGCCAGGTCTCGATCACCGTGTCGGGATTGAGCGAGAGGCTCTCGATGCCCTGCTCGACGAGCCAGCGGGCGAGCTCGGGATGATCGGAGGGGCCCTGGCCGCAGATGCCGACGTACTTGCCGCGCTCGATGCACGCGGCGATCGCCATTTTGAGCAGAGCCTTCACGGCGTCGTCGCGCTCGTCGAAGAGCTTGGCGACGAGCGCGGAGTCCCGGTCGAGACCGAGCGTGAGCTGCGTCATGTCGTTCGAGCCGATCGACATGCCGTCGAAGTAATCGAGGTACCGTGAGGCGAGCAGCGCGTTCGTCGGCAGCTCGCACATCATGATCACCTTCAGTCCGTCCGCGCCGCGCGCGAGGCCGTTCTGCGCGAGGAGCTCGGTGACTTGACGCGCCTCGCTCACCGAGCGGACGAAGGGCACCATCACCTGCACATTGTCGAGCCCGAACTGCTCCCGAGCGCGCTTGAGCGCGCGGCATTCGAGCTCGAAGCAGGGACGGAAGGCGGGATCGAGGTAGCGCGATGCGCCGCGAAAGCCGAGCATCGGGTTCTCCTCGGTGGGCTCGAAGGCGCGGCCGCCGATGAGATTGGCGTACTCGTTCGATTTGAAATCCGAGAGGCGCACGATGACGGGATGGGGGGCGAAGGCGGCCGCGATCTGCGCGATGCCCTCGGTGAGCTTGTCCACGTAGAAGCTCACGGGGTCCGCGTAGCCTGCCGCCTGGGCGAGCACCCGCTCGCGGGATGCGGCGTCGAGCCGGTCGGGCTCGAGAAGCGCGCGCGGGTGAACGCCGATCATGCGATTGATGATGAACTCGAGCCGCGCGAGCCCGACGCCGCGGTGGGGCAGGGCGGCGAAATGGAATGCGCGGTCCGGGTTGCCGACGTTCATCATGATCTTCACCGCGATTTCCGGCATCCGGTCGAGCTCGACCCGGCGCCGGTCGAACTCGAGCCGACCGGCGTACACGTAGCCCGTGTCGCCTTCGGCGCAGGAGACGGTGACCGGCTCGCCGTCGCGCACGCGGGCCGTCGCATCGCCGCAGCCGACGACCGCCGGGACGCCGAGCTCGCGCGCGATGATGGCCGCATGGCACGTGCGGCCGCCGCGGTTCGTGACGATGGCCGCGGAGCGCTTCATGACCGGCTCCCAGTCCGGGTCCGTCATGTCCGCGACGAGCACGTCGCCCGCGCGAACGCGCGCCATCTCCGAGGGATGGCGGACGATGCGCGCGGGGCCGGCGCCGATGCGCTGGCCGATGCTGCGGCCGCTCGCGAGCACCTGCGAGCGGCTTCTCAGCGTGAAGCGCTCGATGGCGCGATCGGCGCGGCTCTGGACCGTCTCGGGCCGTGCCTGCAAGATGAAGAGCTCGCCGGTCGTCCCGTCCTTGGCCCATTCAATGTCCATCGGGCGGCGATAGTGCTCCTCGATGACGAGCGCCTGGCGCGCGAGAGCCTCGAGGTCCGCATCGCTCACCGAGAAGCGCTCGCGCTCCTCGCGCGGCACCTCGACGGTCCTCACGCGCTCCGCCGAGCCGTCCGGCGCGTAGACCATCTTGACGGCCTTCGCGCCGAGATTGCGGCGCAGGATCGAGCGCCGGCCCGTCCGCAGCGCGGGCTTCCACAGGTAGAACTCGTCGGGATTCACGGCCCCTTGCACGACGGTCTCGCCGAGACCGTAGGAGGCAGTGATGAGCACCACGTCGCGGAAGCCCGAGTCGGTATCGAGCGTGAACATCACGCCGCTCGAGCCGAGGTCGCTGCGCACCATGTGCTGCACGCCGGCGGATAGCGCGACGGCGCCGTGATCGAATCCCTGATGCACCCGGTACGCGATGGCGCGGTCGTTGAAGAGCGAGGCGAACACCTCGTGCACGGCCCGCAGCATCGACGTCTCGCCGCGCACGTTGAGAAACGTCTCCTGCTGGCCGGCGAAGGAGGCGTCGGGAAGGTCCTCCGCGGTCGCCGACGAGCGTACCGCGACGGAGATCTCTCGCCCGGCGCTCAGGCGGCGGTAGGCGCCGAGCACGTCCGCCTCGAGCTCCGGCTGAAAGGGCGTCGCGAGGACCCACTCGCGGATCTGCGCCCCCCTCGCGGCGAGGCGCTCGACGTCATCCACGTCGAGCCGGTCGAGCGCCGCGAGGATGCGGGCGTCGAGGCCGCCTTGGCGCAGAAAGCCCCGGAAGG
>JASHSR010000542.1 GCA_030038645.1 Gammaproteobacteria bacterium | reverse complement strand
GTCGAGCACCTTCTGCGCATTGGCGATGTTCTTGTGCAGTCGCGTGCGCTTCTTCCACGGCACCTTCACCAGCCAGTCCACGTAGTTGCGCACCACGGTGGCCTCGGCCGACATCGGTGACATCATCTTGAGCTTGTTGATCTCGGCGGTGGCCTTCTCGCGCGCCTCCTTGGGCATGCCCGCCTTGGCGACCTTCTGCTCCAGCTCGGCGATTTCACTGGTGCCGTCCTCCATCTCGCCGAGCTCTTTCTGAATGGCCTTCATCTGCTCGTTGAGGTAGTACTCGCGCTGGCTCTTCTCCATCTGCGCCTTGACGCGGCCGCGGATGCGCTTCTCGATCTGCAGCACGTCCATCTCGCCCTCGATGGCGACGAGGATGTGCTCGAGGCGCTTGCGCACATCGAGGATCTCGAGGACCTTCTGCTTCTCGGCGAGCTTCAGCGACATGTGCGCGGCGACGGTGTCGGCGAGGCGGCCCGCGTGCTCGATCCCCGCCAGAGCGGTGAGCACCTCCGGCGGGACCTTCTTGTTGAGCTTCACGTACTGCTCGAACTGGGAGATGACGGAGCGGCCGAGCACGTCCATCTCCCGCTCGTCGTAGGCCTCGCCATCCGGCAGCGGCGTCACATCGGATGAGTAGTGATCGCCCGTGTGCAGGCGGTCGATGCGGGCGCGGTCCACCCCCTCGACCAGGACCTTGACCGTGCCGTCCGGGAGCTTCAGGAGCTGCAGGATCGTCGCGATCGTGCCGATGCGGTAGAGGTCATCGACCTTCGGATCGTCCACGTCCGCCTGCTTCTGGGCGATGAGCATGATGCGCTTGTCGCTGCGCATGGCGACATCGAGCGCCTGAATCGACTTCTCGCGTCCGACGAAGAGCGGAATCACCATGTGCGGATAGACCACGACATCCCGCAGCGGCAGCACCGGCACGTTCTCGACCGGGACTGGGGTCTTCGAGTGCGTGGGAGTGGCAGATGAGTCGGACACGTTCAAGCCCTCGTTGGCTCGCTCAATGGAGTACGGACGCCGCCGAGCCCCGGCGGCACCCCCCGGACACCAGGGACAAATATAGTCTGAATGAAGCGGGAAGTGGGGTCCCGCGGCCCGCTTTCAACTGCGGAATCCGTCGCAATATGACCGCTCGAGCCGATACCGACCCGGCCTGCACCGGGGCGGCTAATGAGCGGTCCCGGAGACGCGGCGCGGCTCGTCCTCCGAGCGGTAGACGACGTAGGGCTTCGAGTGCCCGTCGATGACGGTCTCGTCGATGACGACCTTCTGGACGTTGCGCATCGACGGCAGCTCGTACATGGTGTCGAGCAGCACCGTTTCCAGGATGGTCCTCAAGCCCCGCGCCCCCGTCTTGCGCGCCATCGCGCGGTGCGCGACGGCCTTCAGCGCCTCGTCACGAAACTCGAGCTCGGCCCCTTCCATGTCGAAGAGCCGCCGGTACTGCTTGGTGAGCGCGTTCTTCGGCTCCGTGAGGATCGACACGAGCGCGGCCTCGTCGAGCTCGTCGAGCGTCGCGACGACGGGCAGGCGGCCGACGAACTCCGGGATGAGGCCGTACTTGATGAGATCCTCGGGCTCCACGTCGTGGAAGAGGTCGTTGCCGTGCGGGCGCGCATTGATCTCCCGCACATCCGAGGTGAAGCCGATGCCGCTCTTCTGAGTGCGGTTGAGGATGATCTTTTCCAGGCCGGCAAACGCGCCGCCGCAGATGAACAGGATGTTCGTCGTGTCCACCTGCAGGAATTCCTGCTGCGGATGCTTGCGGCCGCCCTGCGGCGGCACCGACGCGACCGTGCCCTCGATGAGCTTGAGCAGCGCCTGCTGCACGCCCTCGCCCGACACATCCCGCGTGATGGAGGGGTTGTCCGACTTGCGGGAGATCTTGTCGATCTCATCGATGTAGACGATGCCGGTCTGCGCCTTCTCCACGTCGTAATCGCACTTCTGCAGCAGCTTCTGGATGATGTTCTCCACATCCTCGCCGACGTAGCCCGCCTCGGTGAGGGTCGTGGCGTCGGCGATCGTGAACGGCACGTTGAGCAGGCGCGCGAGCGTCTCGGCGAGCAGGGTCTTGCCGCAGCCCGTCGGGCCGATCAGCAGGATGTTGCTCTTGGCGATCTCCACCTCCTCCTTGGAGCGTGTAGTGCCTCCCGTGCGCGTCTGCAGGCGCTTGTAATGGTTATACACGGCCACCGAGAGGACCTTCTTCGCCCTCTCCTGGCCGATCACGTACTCGTCGAGGACCTTCTTGATCTCGTGGGGCTTCGGCAGCTTGTCCCGGGCGCGCTCCGCGCGGTCCTCGAGCTCCTCGCGAATGATGTCGTTGCAGAGCTCGACGCACTCGTCGCAGACGAAGACGGAGGGACCGGCGATGAGCTTGCGGACTTCGTGCTGGCTCTTCCCGCAAAACGAGCAATACAGGAGCTTGCCGTCGTCGTGACGGCCGCGGGAATCATCGCTCATCTAGCATCCTCGTCGTGCACATACCGCGCCACGGTGCGAGGTCCTTATAGCATGCGGGCAGGTCGGGAGGCAAAGAGGCGCCCCACAGTCTCCACCCGGACGGGTGGGTCAACTTTGTCGTTTCGGAACATCGGCTTGCGCGCGCGGCAACCCCCGGGCTGCGTGCGCCGCAACGCTCATCCGCCGGCATCGGAGCGCTTGCTGCCCGAGCCGCTCGGCAGCTCCTGGCGCTTCTCGAGCACCCGGTCGATGAGCCCATAGTCGAGCGCCTCCTTCCAGTCCATGAAGTTGTCGCGATCCGTGTCCTGCTTGATCCGATCGACGCTCTGGCCGGTGTGCTTGGCGAGGATCATGTTGAGGCGGTCGCGGACCTCGAGCATCTCGCGCGCATGGATTTCCATGTCCGCCGCCTGGCCCTGGAAGCCCCCGAGGGGCTGATGGATCATGATCCGGGCGTGCGGCAGGCAGAACCGCTTGCCCTTCGCCCCGCCGGCGAGCAGGACGGCGCCCATGCTCGCCGCCTGGCCCGTGCAAACGGTGCTCACGTCGGGCTTGATGAACTGCATGGTGTCGTAGATCGCGAGCCCCGCCGTCACCACCCCGCCCGGCGAGTTGATGTAAAGGTGGATGTCCTTCTCGGGGTTCTCCGACTCGAGAAACAGCATCTGCGCGATGACGATGTTCGCCATGTAGTCGTCCACCGGCCCGACGACGAACACCAGTCGATCCTTCAGCAGGCGGGAGTAGATGTCGTACGCCCGCTCGCCGCGTGCGGTCTGCTCCACGACGATGGGGACGAGATTCAAGGCGCGCTCATTCATGTCATCGCCTCCGGCGAGGATTCAACGGGGTTTGCTGCGCAAACCCCGTCAATATAGCTTGGATACCCACGTTGAACACTCATAGGCAGGTCACTCATTCTCCGAAGCCCGTCAGCTCCTTGAAGCTCATCTGCCGCTCGGTGGTCCGGACGCGGGCGAGCACCGCATCGAGCGCCTGATCCTCGAGGACCGAGGACTCGATCTGCTGCATGGCCTCGGGATTCTGCAGATACGCGCGCCGCGCCTCCTCCGGATTCGGATAGCCCGCGGCGACCGCCGCGAGACGCGACTGCACCTTCGCGCGATCGACCTGCAGGCTCTCGGCGCGGACGATCTCCCCGATGATGACGCCCAGGGCGACGCGGCGGCGCGCCGGCTCCTCGAAGGACTCGCGGGGCGGAAGCTGCTTCACGTCCCGCGCGCCGATGCGCTGCGCCATCTCGATCTGCAGCCGCCCGACCGCATCCGCGACCATCGCGCGCGGCACCTCGATCGGGTTGTCGCGGTAGAGCGCATCCATGATCTGCGACCGCAGGCGGTTGCGGACTTGCTCCTCGAGCTCGCGCTCCATGCTCTTGCGAACTTCCGCCCGCAGCGCGTCGGTTCCTCCGCTTTCGACCCCGAACGCCCGGCAAAATTCCTCATCCACCGGGGGCAGGCTCTGCTCCTCGACCTTCCCCACCTTGACGGTGAATTCGGCCGTGCGGCCCGCGAGCGCCGGGCTCGTGTGGCTCTCGGGATACCGGACCGAGGCCGTGCGCGTCTCGCCCGCCGACGCGCCGGCGACCGCCGCCTCGAGCTCCGGCAGCACCCGGCCGCCGCCGATCACGAAGGTCGCGTCCCGGCCCTCGCTGCCCTCGAAGGGCTTGCCGTCGATGCGCCCGTCGTAGTCCACCGTGACTCGATCCGTCTCACGCGCGGGCCGCTGCACCTCGGAGAACACCGGCCGTTGTTTGCGCATGCTCTCGATCATCGCATCGAGATCCGCCTCGGTGAGGGAGACGGCGGGACGCTCCACCACGATGCCCTCGAGCGGCTTGAGCTGCACATCCGGCATGACCTCGAACACGGCGGCGTACTTGAGATCCGCTCCCGGCTGCAAGGCGATCGGCTCGATCCGCGGCCCCGTCGCGGGCTTCAGGTGCTCCTGCGTGACGGCCTCGGCAAAGCTGGTGCGCATCAGGTCCCCGACGACCTCGGCGTGCACCTGCTCGCCGAACTGCTGGCGGACGACGGCGAAGGGCGCCTTGCCCGGCCGGAATCCCTTCAGGCGCGCGGTGCGCGAGAGGCGCTTCAGGCGCTGCTCGACCTCGCGCTCGACCTCCCCTGCCGGTACCGCCACCTCAAGCCGCCGCTCGAGGCCGTCCGCGGTCACCGAGATCTGCATGATGTGTGAATTCCTGTCTGGAAAGCGTTGGACTTCTG
>JASHSR010000541.1 GCA_030038645.1 Gammaproteobacteria bacterium | reverse complement strand
CAAAGGCTACATCAAGGCGGCGGTCAAGCGCGGCGTCCCGGTTGAGCGGGCCCAGCGGCAGGCCGATTGCGTCTACAACGTGGTGGTGTCGAGCATGACCGTGGGCCAGTTCATCGCGCTGGCCGAGGAGGCGCGCCACGCGTTGCCCCCCACGGCGCTGCTTCCCGTGGCACCTGAGATCAAGGCGCTGTGCCTCGGCGGTGAAGGCACGGGCGCGATGCCGGCCCGCGCGAGCCCGTTCGCAGACCAGCGCTTCCCAGTGGACGACGCCGATTCCTCTCGGGTCGCGCGCGAGCTGGGTCGCCTGCGCGCAGAAGAGGAGGCTACGCTGCGGACCGCCCAAGGCCATCCGGTGGTGCTCCCGACCGGCCGGTGCGCCGCGATCGTCACGGTCGGCGACGACGGGGAGCCGGAAGGTCGATTCCCGATCGATTGCAGCGACGGCCGCATGCAGGACGTCATGCGCCAAGCCGTCATGGCGGCCGCTCCGTTACGGGCTCCGCCCGGCTCGACGGTCAGGCTGAGCGTGTTTGCGCCCCGTCCCGAGCCTGGCGTCGCGCCGATCGTAATGCAGACCGTGGGAGGGCCTGACTCGCAAGACGCGCGTCTCGACATCGCAGACTCGATCGCAGTGACCCAACGAGTGGCGAGCCTGCGGATGCAGCAGACGCAAGGACAGATTCTCGCGGGCGAGCGGCCGAGCCGACCTATCTTCGCCCATTGCTCCGCCACGGTTCGCGTCAACGACGCCGGCGCGCCTGCGGACGACTTCCAGGTCGCTTGTGACGATCCACGCATCGAGGATGTCATGCGCCAAGCCGTGCTCGCGATCGGGACGCCGCGTGCGCAGCCAGGCTCGACGGTGCTGCTGCGCGTGACGGCGATGTTCCCCGCGCCGTAGGATTTCGCCTCAGTCGCCCAAGCAACCGCGGCGCGCGCCGGAAGGTCGGGCGTCCACGCCGGGTGCGCGCGCCGCTCGGCCACGCGGACCGCGCGGCGCAGTGCACGCCGACAGAACGCTGATCGTTACTGGACGCCGAACACCCGGTAGGAGTGCGGAGGCACCTCGATGCTGAACGTCGTGCGCGGGGCCTGAGGCAAGCCGAAGCGCCGCGCGCCCGCGGCGGCCGGCTGGCTGGCCGCGACCCGCTCGCCAGTCACCAGGTCCGTGAGGACCGTGCGCACGCCCGCCACGGAGACGCCGACCGAGGTCGGCTCATCGCGGAACGACTCGACGATGAACGTTCCATTGTCGTAGGCGAAGAGGCTGACGAGCGCCGGCGCATCGATGCGGACGGGAAAGTCGGCCTGCAGGTAGCCGCGCAGGGTTCGGAGCACGGACTGCGGCAGCTCGTAGAGATCGCCCGGGTTGTCGGGGATGTCGAGCACATAGAGTGTGCCGCGGGAGTAGCGATCCATGAGAAGAATCGGCACGCCGTACGCTTCCGAGACGCCGCGGACGAGCGGCCAGGCGTCGTTCGTGAAGTAGCGGATCTCCGGAAAGGCGATGCTCTGCGGCTGCCCGCCGGGGCCGTTGAGGACTGCGCCGCCGCCCGCGCCGAAGGCACCGAGGAAGTCGTGGATACTGACGCTTTGGCCGGTATCCTCGAGCTCGACGATGCTTTCGATTCCATGCCCCTGAAGCGCGTGCAGCAGGCCGGAGGTGATCACGACACTCTTGCCGGCGACGAGCTGCCGCTCGATCTTCGCGACGATGCCCGGGTCCTGCCGCGCCGACTCGGTGAGCAGCACCAGCGGCGCCTCGGTCGGGAAATCGGGCGTCAGCTCGATCGGAATTCCGACATTACCCAGATAGTCCTGCAGGAAGTCCTCGCCGCTCGACTGGTAGGGCTTGTAGCTGGCGATGCCGATCGGCTTCCCGAGGCGGCCGAGGAAGCGGTCGACCTGGCGGAGCGCGTAACCTGCGGCACTCGCCCAGCCCGCAGGTCCAACCTGCGGCGAGGCGCCGCTCGAGCGCAGCATCGCGTCCCAGTCGAAGCTCGTCGTCTCGGCGCTCCAGGTGCGCTCTCCGGGCCTCAGCGCTCGCATCGAGGCGAGGTCGGACCAGTTGAAAAGCGTGATCTCGGGCGCCTTCGCGAAGAGGGTGTCCCAGAGCTGCTCGGCGTAGCGATCGACGTAGCGCGTGCCGTACGTGTCGACCCAGCCTCCGCGGTCGCCGCCGTCCGGACGGACGTTGCTCAGATAGCGAAAGATCAGGTAGCTCTCGTACTGTTGCAAGTGCTGGTCCGTGAACTCCGGGTCCCGCGTCTCCGTGCCGGTGTAGATGGCGTCGAATCTCTTCGCCTCGACGTCGAGGTCGTAGCCGAGCGCTTGGTAGTGCTCGTACCAGTTCGGATACTTGATGATGACCTTCACGCGAGGATTGACCGTCCGGGCAGTCTTCAGCACCAGGTCTTCCGCCACTTCGCGCATCTTCTGCAGGCGGTACTGCGTCCAGCTTCGATTCCCTTTGGCGGCGATGTCCGCTTCGCTCTTCGTCGAGTAGAAGAAGAAGTCATCGAGGATGATCTCGTTGAAGTGCCGTGCCGCGAGCTGCACCGCGCGCCGGCAGATCTCCCGGTCGTGGGGGCTCTCGTAATCGAGGGTGACGAATTGTGCGCCGCGCCCCGGCGCGGAGAAGGCGATCCCGCCGGATACGGCGATGCCGTGCCGGGTGAAGAATCTCTTCAAGGTCTCGAGCGCCGCCTCATCGGCGAACTCACCGCTCCGATACGTCTCGAGGTACACCTTGTCGAAGCGCACCTGTGCGGAGATGCGCCGGTACTCGGCCTCGAGGACCTTCGGGTCCTCGAGCCGGTGAGTCGCATCCACGGTCACGTAGATTGCCACCCGAAAGCTCTTGTAGGCGCTCTTTGCCGCGGCCACGCTGCTCAGGGTAGCGAGCGCGATGGCGATCGCGGATATGAGGACATATCGTCTCACGGAACCTCCTGCGCGGGATATCATACCCGGTGCGACTCGATGCCGATTCGGACGGGACCGTAATCTAAGCCTACGATGGGGAGAAACAAATGTCCTTGATAGCGTGGATCATCCTCGGTCTGATCGCGGGTTTCATTGCAAGCAAGATCGTCAACAAGAGCGGCGAGGGATTCCTCCTCGACATCGTGCTCGGGGTCGTGGGCGCCCTCGTGGGCGGGTGGATATTCCGCGCCGTGGGGATGTCGGGCGTGACCGGCCTCAATATCTACAGTCTGATCGTGGCGGTGATCGGCGCGGTCGTGTTTCTTCTCGTCTACCACTTCGTGTTCCGGCGCCGGGCCTGAGCGAGCTCGGCTCTCGAAGCGCGGGCGTCTCGCGGTCGCCGAGGCGGGGTTCGAGATGTTGCTCCCGCCGGCATGAGGCGTGACCTTCCGCCGGAGCACCGGCGGGATCTCGTCAGGGCATATCGGTTGCTCCCTCGCGAGTGCGGCGGGGTTGCCTGTGACGGCGACCCGGCCGCGGATCGGCCGAGGAGCTACGGCCGGCAAGGAGCGTCGCCATGGAGCGAGAGTCGAAGGTCCGCTCGAGCCGTCTCGAGCCTCGCGCTGCGGGCGGCGCGATCGGCCGCTCAGCACACGCGCCTCGACTCGCGCCAAGCCGAGAACGCGCTCATGACCACGATTGCGTTCGCGGGAGACTGAAAGACGGAACATCCCCGAGCGGCGAAAGTTCTCTAGTCGGTGACGCCGTTCGCGCTCCGCGGGCGGCCGCGAGGCTCTTGCGCCGTAGAGGACTCGAGAACATGACCCAGACGGTCGGTGAATTCCTGGTCGAACGGCTCCACGCCTGGGGCGTTCGCACGATCTTTGGTTATCCCGGCGATGGGATCAACGGGGTGTTCGGGGCGCTCAACCGTGCCGAGGGCAAGATCAAGTTCGTCCAGGCGCGGCACGAGGAAATGGCCGCGTTCATGGCGTCCGCGTACGCCAAGTTCACGGGCGAGCTCGGCGTCTGCATCTCGACCTCGGGACCGGGCGCCTCGCACCTCGTGACCGGCCTCTACGACGCGCGGCTCGATCACATGCCTGTGCTCGCCATCGCGGGGCAGCAGTCCCGCGACGCGCTCGGCGGTCACTATCAGCAGGAAGTTGACTTGCCGAGCTTGCTCAAGGACGTGGCGGGCGCCTTCGTCCAGCAGGCCTCCTCTCCCGCGCAGGTGCGCCACCTCGTCGACCGCGGCGTCCGCGTCGCGCTCGCCGAGCGCCGCGTCACGGCGATCGTGCTGCCGAACGATCTGCAGCAGGCCGCGTACGAGGAGCCGGCCCGCGTTCATGGGACGCTCCATTCGGGAGTCGGGTACTCGCGCCCGAAGACCGTTCCGTACGAGTCGGACCTGCGCCGCGCGGCCGAGGTGCTCAACGCCGGCAAGAAGGTCGCGATCCTCGTCGGGGCGGGCGCGCTCGAGGCGACCGATGAGGTCATCGCCGTTGCGGACCGCCTCGGTGCCGGGGCGGCGAAGGCGCTGCTCGGGAAGGCGGCTCTGCCGGACGATCTGCCGTGGGTGACGGGCGCCATCGGGCTTCTGGGCACCGAGCCGAGCTATCGGCTCATGTCCGAGTGCGACACCCTGCTCATGGTCGGCTCGGGATTTCCGTACTCGGAGTTCCTGCCCGAGGAGGGACAGGCGCGGGGCGTGCAGATCGATCTCGCGCCCGACATGCTCTCGCTCCGCTACCCGATGGAAGTCAATCTCGTGGGCGATGCGGCCGAGACGCTGCGGGCGCTGCTTCCGCTGCTCGTGGCAAAGGAGGACACGGCCTGGCGCGAGGCCATCGCAAGGAGCCTCGCGAAATGGTGGAAGCGCCTCGAGGAGCGCGCCATGCAGCCCGCGGCCCCGGTCAATCCCCAGCGGGTCGCATGGGAGCTCTCGCCGCGCCTGCCCGAGCAAGTGATCCTCACCAGCGATTCCGGCTCCTGCGCCAACTGGTACGCGCGCGATCTCAGGATCCGGCGCGGCATGATGGCCTCGCTCTCGGGCGGGCTCGCATCGATGGGGGCGGCGGTGCCTTATGCGATTGCGGCCAAGTTCGCCTACCCGGACCGTCCGGTGATCGCCCTCGTCGGGGACGGCGCCATGCAGATGAACAACATGGCCGAGCTCATCACCGTCGCGAAGTACTGGCGGGAGTGGGCGAGCCCGCACTGGATCTGCTGCGTCTTCAACAACGAGGATCTCAATCAGGTGACCTGGGAGCAGCGCGTGATGGAGGGCGATCCGAAATTCGAAGCGTCCCAGGATATCCCGAACGTTCCGTACCATCGCTTCGCGGAGCTGATCGGGCTCGAGGGTCTTTACGTGGACCAGCCGGCCGAGCTCGGCTCGGCCTGGGAGCAGGCGCTCGCGTGCGAGAGGCCCGTGGTGCTCGAGGTGAAGACCGACCCCGAAGTGCCGCCGCTGCCGCCGCACATCACCTTCCAGCAGGCCATGCACTACTCGGAGATGCTCCTGAAGGGCGATCCGAAGGAAGGCGGCGTCCTCAAAGGAACGGCCCGGCAAGTGCTGAGCGCGATCCTGCCCGGCCACCACTCCGAGAATGAGTGAGCCTCGCGGGCCGCCGATCCGCGCGCTGCGCGCGGAAGCGTTCAGAATTCCAACGGACTCGCCCGAGGCTGACGGCACGCTCGGCTGGGAGAGCACGACTCTCGTGCTCGTCGAGCTTCGCGCGGGCAGCGCGACGGGGCTCGGCTACACCTATGCGGATCGGGCGCTCGTGCCTTTGCTGCTCGGGCTGCTCGCCGAGACGGTGAAGGGCAGGGACGCGTTCGACATCCCGGGGTGCGCGAGCGCTCTGAGGCGGGCCGTGCGCAACCTCGGCCGCTCGGGGCTTGCCGCCTGCGCCCTCTCCGCGGTGGATGCGGCCCTTTGGGATCTGAAGGCGCGTGAGCTCGGCCTCGCTCTCGCGAGCCTTCTCGGCCGCGAGCGCGACGCCGTGCCCATCTACGGCAGCGGCGGCTTTACCAACTATACGGACGGGCAGCTGCGGCGCCAGCTCTCGGAATGGGTCGACCGCGACGGCTGCAAGGCCGTCAAGATGAAGGTGGGGAGCGACCTGCAGCGCGATCCGCAACGAGTCATGAGCGCCCGAGGCCCGATCGACGATCGAGAGCTCTTCGTCGATGCGAATGGGGCACTCTCGGTCAAGCAGGCGCTGAGGCTGGCCGAGACGCTCGCGGACGCGCGCGTGCGGTGGTTCGAGGAGCCCGTGAGCTCCGACGATCTCGCTGGGCTGCGCGCGGTGCGCGAGCGCGCCCCCGCGCCCATGGAGATTGCCGCCGGGGAGTACGTCTACACGCTCGATGATGCGCGGCGCCTCCTCGAGGCGGGCGCCGTCGATGTGCTTCAGGCGGATGCGACTCGGTGCGGGGGAATCAGCGGCTTCTTGAGGGTCGGTGCGCTTTGCGAGGCGCACCATCTCGATCTTTCCGCCCATTGCGCGCCGGCGCTTCATCGCCATGTTGCCTGCGCCATCCCGAGGCTGCGCCATCTCGAGTGGTTTCACGATCACGTGCGGATCGAGCAGATGCTGTTCGAGGGGGCGCCGCGAGCCGAGAACGGCACGATACGCCCCGATCTCGCAAGGCCGGGGCACGGGCTCGAGCTCAAGTCGCAGGACGCGGAGCGATTCAGGGTCGATGGAGGCGAAAGCCGGTGAGGCGCTCGCGCAAGGCGGTCGCAGCCGCGCGGCGCCTGGGCCTCAGTGCGGCGCTGCTCGCCGGCTCGGTCCTCGGCGACAGCGCGGTCGAGCACTATCGCGGCTCGTTCGAGAATCGCGCGATGTACCTTTCGCTCGCGTCGGCTGTGCTCGCCCTCGGGGTCGGGCTGCTCGCGGCTTGCGACTCGCGCCCGAGCCGCCACGCCGGCCGCGGTGCGGTGTATGCAGCCGCGGCAGCCGTCGGGCTCGCCGGACTTGGCTTTCACGCCTACAACATCGCGAAGCGGCCGGGCGG
>JASHSR010000540.1 GCA_030038645.1 Gammaproteobacteria bacterium | reverse complement strand
TCCGCCTCGGACTCGTAGCGGCGGACCTCGATGCGGGTGCCGTCGATGGCGAGGCCGTACTGGATTGCCGCGAGGCTCTCCTGCAGCGCGTGCGTCTGCGACTGCAGCGCCGTGAAGGGTCCGGACGCCGTGTAGCCGTCCAGAAAGTCGCCGAAGCCTCGCAGGCCGCGCGAGCGTGGCTCAGCGCCGGCCAGATCGCGGGTCAGTGCGGCCACCGCGGCGCAGTAGAGCGCCACCGCATCGAGAAAGCAGCGCTGCTTCTGGCCCGCGTAGTGCAGCTTGTCTGCCTCGGCGAGGCGCCCGCGGACCTGCCGCATGCCCTCGGCGAAGCGCAAAATCGGGCGAGCGAGCGCCTCGCGCTCGAGGTCACGAAAGACATCGTGCCGGTAGCGGATCGTCGAGACCTCGCGCAACGGCGTGTAAAAGAGCGGCGCGAGCTGGTACGCCTCGCGGCCCGCGGTGATGGCACCGACGATCCGATCGAGATGAAGGTCGCGGAAGCACTCGGGAGGCACAGCCTGCGCCTTCGCGGCCGTGCCCTCGGTCGTCGCGACGGTGCCATCCGTCGTCGCGACGGCGCCCTCCGACTTCGCGGCCGCGTCCTCGCTCGTCGCGGCTGTGGCCTCGGCGGGAAGCCCCTCGAATAGAATGCTTTGAAAGGCCAACGCGCGGGCCCGTCAATGCCGCGGTAGCGACGGTCGAACCAGCTCGAGCGCGCCGTATCGCACGGCAGTCTCGGTGTCCGTGCAGAGCACCGTCAGGAAGAGCCTCCGCTCGTGCCAGTAGCGCTCCTCCCGCGCAAGGTCCGTGCATTGCACGATCCAGCCCGGCCGGCCCTTGGCCGCCGCGACCAGCCGTTGCTCCTCCTCGGGCACGAGCGGCGGCAGGTGCAAGCTCTCGCGCCGCGCATGCAGAAACCGTCGCAAGCGCCGCGTGGGTGTGAGCGGCATGCGCACCGAGAGAGCGCCGAACCTCCAAGGCTTCATGTTTTGCCGCTCGCGATGATCGTCGACGTCGACGGCCGACAGCACTCCAACGACTCCGCCGTGCAGCCGCCGCAGGAACGAGACCATCGCGTTGCTCACGCAATCGAGATGATCGAGGAGCAGCACGCCCGCGCGCCGATCGGCCGCCGTCCACAAGCGGTATCGCGCCGTGCGGCGCGCGACCTCCAGCGTGTCGACGGCGGGATACGCGCTCGCGAGGGCGCGCGTCACGTCATCGAGCGAGGCGGTCACGGTCGCGCGCCCGCAGGGAACGTGCGCGCGGGCGAGCCGCGACTCGAGCTCCGCGAGCACGGTGGACTTGCCGCTGCCACGCGGCCCGTAGAGCGCGAGATGCTCGCCGTTCTGCAGGCGGGTCTCGAGGGCGGCGAGGAAGCCCGGGTCGTGAAGCCGCATGCTCGAGCCGCGCCGACGTATCGGACCGCAGGCGGGCCCGTCGGTCCCTGCACAGGGAGAAGTGATGGCCATCTGATGCCTCTGCGCCGTTGAGAAACCCCATCGCAGGCATCATTAGCCACAAGGCGGTAGGAGGAATGCCATCTCCGTGCGCAGGAGTGTACGAGCCGCCGGAACCGCTCCGCAAGGGGTCCGCCCGCGCGCGCGGCACGGCCGATCAGCGTGCCCGATTTCGCGGCGAGAAGACGCGATGGCCCGCGATGAAGGCGACCGCCCTTCTGGCCGCCTGAGCCTCCTCCTCGCTCGCGAGCCCGCTGCGGACGGCATCGCGCTTCATCACGTAGCGCTGCATGTCCTCGGCGAGGCGCTCGGCCGCCATGCTCTGCCGCCGCGCGAGCGCGCGCGTGAGCGGCCGATCGCCGAGCTGCGACGCGACCGCGCGAAGATGCGGCAGACAGACCGAGGGCACGGTGGCGGGGGCGGTGCCGGGCGCGCTGGCAGGCTCGATGCCGGCCGAGGCCCCGTATTGCCGCGCGAGCTCGGAGATCGCGCGCGACTGCGCCTCGTCTTGAGCCGCGCACAGCGGGCACTCGGGCGCGGAATCATCGGGCGCCGAGTCGTCGTCGGGCGCTTCCCGCGCGCCGCCCGGCGGCGCCGAGGAGCCGCTCGCGTGAAGGTCGGCCGCCAGCCGCTTCACGAGCGGCGCGAGCGCGACGCACACGTCGCGGTCGGAGGCCATGGAGGCGTAGAGCCGCATATGTGGGCCGCAAAGGCCGCCGGCGGAGGCGAGCCGCTCCTGCTCGCCGGAGCGGGCCGCGAGGTCGTGCTGATACTGGCGCATGAAATCGAACAATGTGTCGACGACGCGGGCACAGACGACGCAGTCCTCCATCCTGACCGGGTGCGCTTGCACGTGCGCGGCAGCGTGGCCGCTCTCGCTCGGCACCGTGACCGAGGCGAGCGACCGGTCGGGCGAGGAGTGGGCAAGCTCCTCGAGCCGGGCGCGCAGAGGCGCGCTGTCGCCGTCGAGCGCGGCGAGCAGTTGCGAGGTGCGGTCGTACATCGAGCGCAACAGCTGCGCGCTCCTCTCATCGATCAGGAATCGCGTGAGCGCCCGCTCGAGCTCCTCGATTCCGCTCGCGGCAAGGCTCGTGGCGCTCGCCTCCAACTTCGCGGCGAGCGCCTCGCGCGCCGACAGCGAGAAGAGCGGCGGCGCATCCTCGCCGCAAGCCTCCGCGAGCCGCGCGCGCACGTACTCCTCGACCTGGGGCCGAGACTGCGGCGCGGCGATGTCGCGCTTGTTGAGCACGAAGAACAGCTTGCGGCCCGCACGGGCGAGAGAGCCCGCCGCGCGCAGCTCCTCCTCCGTCAGTGGACCGTCGTAGCCGGACACCAGGATCACGGCGTCGGCTTCCGGCAGGAAGCTCTCGGTCGTGCGGGTGTTCTCCGCAATCGCGGAGCCGAGGCCCGGTGTATCGATGAAGCAGAAGCCCCGCCTGAGGACCTCCGCCGGAAGCTCGACGCTCGCGGCGCGGATGCGGCGGACGTTGCCGGGGTTGCCGCGCTCGGTGATGTAGTCGGGCAGCGCCTCCATCGGTACCTCGAACCCCATTGCGCCGCGCTCGAACTCCACCCGCACCCGCTCGCGGCTGCCGTAGACGACACGGGTGATCACCGACGTGAGCGGAAGAATGCCCGTCGGAAGCCGATCGAGGCCCAGGATCGCGTTCATGAGCGTCGTCTTCCCGCGGCTGAAGCGGCCGGCGACGACGAGATTGAAGCGATCCTCGGCCAACCGAGCGAGCAGCTCGGTCACGCGGCGCTTGAGCTCGTCACGAGCGCCGGGCGCTGCGCCGATCGTCCGCAGGATCTCGGCCAGCGCGAACTTCTTCGCCTCGTACTGTCGCAGATCCATTCCGGCTCCCCGCAAACCCTCACCGCCACTCTCGCGCTCGAGATCCGATAGTGGTACGCCTCACACCCAGCGCGGTCAAACTCGATCGCCGCGGGCCGGCCGCTTGTCACGGACGCCCGAGCCGCGAAGCGGCCTCGCCGCGCGCGACGCTCGCGCGCGTCTCTGATTGACGAACGGCGCTGATTGCATTAGCCTTTTTCTCCAGCGGGGATGGAGTCCCCCCGGAACAGCGAATTGCTTGATGACTCCTACCGTGTGGCGGCGGGCTCACGCGGTGGGGTGCATGCCGCGTGGCGTCGCCCGGCGCCGGGCACCTGACACGAGGAGTCATCTCGATGAACACGTCCCTGCTTCTGCCGAAGGGCGGTCGCGCCTGCGTTGCGCTTCCGCCACGTATGCCGCCGCTTCGCCTGCCTGCGCATCGACTCGACGGCGGCTCCTGGGCGACCGCTGTCTTGCCACCCCGCTCCACGATGGAGCCCCACTTGCTCAGGCAGAGCGATCCCGCGCTGCGCGTGATGACCGACTTTGCGCGGCACGAAGCGCTCACGGTCGCGGAAGACCGGCTGATCGAGGATGCCCTGGACGACATGTTCCGCCTCGGCGTTCACGTGCTGCTCACGGCGCGGGACGGCAAGGTGACGGGGCTCGTCACCTCCTCCGACATCCAGGGCGAGCGTCCTCGACAACTCATCCGCCTGAAGCCGCAGCTGCGCCCCGAGGAGATCCGCGTCCGCGACATCCTCACTCCGTGGTCCGAGCTGCCGGCCGTGGGCTGGGAGACGGTGCAGCAGGCGCGCGTGAGCGACCTGCTCGAGATCTTCGATGAATCGGGATATTCGTACCTCGTCGTCCTCGAAGGCGCCGCCGACGGCTCCGTGCTCGTCCGAGGCCTCATATGCCATACGTGGCTGCGGCGCCAGCTGGAGCGATTGATTTGAGCGCCGTCTCCACAGCCGACGCCGACCCGCCGCTC
Organism: Gammaproteobacteria bacterium; assembly: GCA_030038645.1. Taxonomy (GTDB): domain Bacteria; phylum Pseudomonadota; class Gammaproteobacteria; order Steroidobacterales; family Steroidobacteraceae; genus JASHUC01. The sequence goes on along the minus strand of JASHSR010000540.1, from coordinate 1,387 downwards.
GAGTCCTCGGTCGCCGCGAGGCGCGCCGAGCTCGAGCGTTGCGTCCGCGACGCCGCGGCGCTGCCCGGCGTCGACGCCGGCACCACCCGGTGGCTGAAAGAGAAGCTCTCCGAGGAAGTCTTCAACCTCGTGGTCGCCGGCCAGTTCAAGCGTGGCAAGAGCACCCTCATCAATGCGCTGCTGGGCGAGTCGCTTCTGCCGTCCGGCGTCGTGCCGCTCACCTCGGCCGTGACGGTGATCCGATCGGGCAAGGTCCCCCTCGCGACCGTGGAGCTCAGAACCGGCGAGCGCCGGACGATCGAGCTCGCGGCGCTGCGCGACTACGTGACGGAGCGGGGCAACCCCGGCAATGTCAAAGGGGTCGAGCGAGTCGTGATCGATCACCCCTCCCCGCTGCTCGCGGGCGGCGTGCGCCTGGTCGACACGCCGGGCATCGGCTCGGTCTACGCGCACAATACCGACGAGACTCGCAAGTATCTGCCGCAGGCGGACGCCGTGCTGTTCGTCGCGTCGGTCGATCAGCCCGTCAGCCGCGCCGAGCTCGACTTCCTCGCCGGCGTCCGCGAGTACGCCGGGAAGATCTTCTGCCTGCTCAACAAAATCGATTATCTGCGGCCCGACGAGCTCCGCGAGTCGCTCGAGTTCTCGACGGAAGCCGTCCGTGACGCGCTCGGCGCCTCGATCCCCGTATTCCCCACCTCCGCGAGGCTCGCTCTGGAGGGCAAGCTTCACGGAAACGCCGACGACGTCGCACGCAGTGGATTCCGCGAGCTCGAGCACGCCCTCGGACGCTTCATGGCGGAGGAGAAGACGAGCGCATGGCTCGACTCCGTCACGCGAAGCCTGCTGCGGCTTATGAAGCAAACCCGCTTCACGCTCGATCTGGAGGCCAAGGTGCTGACGGAGCCGCTCGAGCGGATCGAGGCGAGCCTCGCGCTGTTCCGGGAAGAGAAGGAGAAGGCGGAGCAAGCCCGCGCCGATTATCAAGTACTGCTGCACGCGGATGCCAAAGGCCTGCTGCGGGACCGCATCGAGCCCAAGCTCGAGGAGTTCAAGCGCGCGCAGCAGGCGAGCATCGGCGCGTCGATCGAGCAATGGTTCGCCGAGGCGAGCGAGCTGCCCTCGAGAAGGCTTCAGTCCGCGCTCGAGGAGCGGCTCGTCGCGGAGGTCCGCGGCGCATACGACGGGTGGCTCGCGCGCGAGGACGCCGAGATCTCGCGCGCCTTTCAATCGCTCTGCGCCCGCTTCTGGTCCAACATGCAGCAGACGGTCGATGAGCTCATGCGCCGCTCGAGCGAGCTGTTCTCGGTCGCATTCGAGCGCATCGCGGCCGAGGCGCGCTGGACGGCGGAGTCGGCCTTCTACTACAAGTTCTGGTACGAGCCGA
>JASHSR010000539.1 GCA_030038645.1 Gammaproteobacteria bacterium | reverse complement strand
CGACCCGAGGCCGCGCGACGGTGCTCGGCGTCGACTCGCGAGCCATCGGCCCTTCCGTCCTCACGCAGATCGGTTACGTATCCGAGAGCCAGGCGTTCCCGGGCCGGCTGCGCGTGGGGGAGTTCTTCGACTACGTCCGCAGATGCTATCCGAGCTGGGACCGGCGCAGGGAGCAGGATCTGCGAGGCGAGCTGCGGCTGCCCTCCGAGCGCCGAATCGGCGCTCTCTCGCACGGCATGCGATTGAAGATGGCCCTCGCGTGCGCGCTGCCGTTCCGGCCGCGGCTGCTCGTCCTCGATGAGCCGTTCAGCGGCCTCGATGCGCTCGTGCGCGAGGAAGTCATCGAGGGCTTCCGGCGGCACGCCGGCGAGACCTCGATCCTCATCTCCTCGCACGAGCTCGACGAAGTCGAGCGGATTGCGACCCACGTCGGCGTGATCGACGCAGGCCGCCTGCTGTTTCAAGGGTCGCTCGCGGCGCTGCGCGAGCACGTCCGGCCGCTCTTGAGTGCCGCGGCGCGCGGGGACGCGGAGCTCGCGGACGCCGCGCGGTGGTCTCTGCGGGACATCTTTGTCGCGATGGCGCGCGCGGCGCGGGCGGCGGACGCGCAAGAGCCGAGGCGCGAGACATGATCGGCCAGATCCTGCGCAAGGACTGGCGGCTGCTCTGGCCGCTCGTTGCGCTCGTCACGCTCATCCAGGGATGCCTCGAATGGGCGTGGTACCGCTACGGCTTCTTTGGCGAGGATCGCGCCGCCCGCGAGCTGGTCGGCCCGCTGAGCCTCGCGTGGTATGCGGGCATTTGCAGCCTCGCGATCGCCGTCGTGCAGCAGGATGCAGTTCCCTCGCTCGATCAGGACTGGCTGATTCGACCGCTCAGGCGCACGGATCTGCTCGCCGCGAAGCTGCTCTTCATCGTCGCGGCGGTTTGCCTGCCGATGCTCGCGCTCGATGTCGCGCGCTCGCTCGCGACCGGGTTTGCGCCGGCGGCCTCTCTCGAGGAGGCGATCGTCAAGGAGGCGATCGTCGCGCTGTGGCTGCTCGTGCCGGTTGCGGCGCTCTCCGCGCTCGCGAGCACTCTCACCGAGCTCATGATCCTCGGCGCCGCGCTGATCGGGATCTACGCGGTGACGCTCAGCCTCTCGGCGCTGATCGGCGGGAGCGGAAGCTGTCCGACCTGCGACACCGGGATCGTCTGGCTCGAGCAGCTGATGCAGCACGTGGGCGTGCTGCTCGGCGCGGGCGTCATTCTGGCGTTTCAGTATCTGCGGCGCTGGACGCGGTGGTCACGCGCGCTGGCCGTGCTCGGCGTCCTCGCGCTCGTGCTGGTGCGGCTGCCGTGGAACCTTGCCTTCGCGGCGCAGAGCTGGCTGTCGCCGGCGCCGGGCGCCGCGGCCTCCGTGGAGATTGCATTCGATCCGCAGCGGCCGGTCGCGCTGCGCGATGCCACCCCCGCGGGGCGGCCGCCGACGGCCGGCCAGGCGGCGCGCGCCTGGCTCGCCGGGGACATCGACGCGGCCGCAAGATACCTAAAGCGGCGCGACCCGAGGAACGCTCCCCTGCGCATCGATCTGCCGGTGCGCATCTCCGGGCTCGCCGCGGAGGAGCTGGTGCTCGTCGATCGCTCGCAGCTGCAGCTCTTCGAGGCCGACGGCGTCCGCGGCGACGCGCTGTACCGAGGCGTGAATGCCGGAGCGCTGGAGCAGCAGCGGGGCTCGACCTTCGGCCCGACCCTCGGCGAGCAGGCGGTCTACGTTCCGGCGCGAGCGTATCGACTCGCCGCCGATCGCAGTGTGCGCCTGCGGCTGCTCTACTCGTTGACCCTCATGAGGCTCGCCTCCGAGCGCCGCATCGCGGCGCTGAACGGCGAGTTGCGGGCCACCGACATCGGGCGTTGCGCGACGAAGCTGAGCGAGGACCGGCTCTCCATCGCGCTGCGATGCCAGAAGCTCGGGCCGCAGCCGTACTGCTTCGGCGCCACGCTGTTCGGCCCGCGGGGACGTCACGATCCGGAAGTGCTGGAATGCGAGTCCAACTACCGCCCCAATCTGCCGGGGTACGTCAACGTGCTGCAGTTCTACGGAGTCAACGTCCCGGTCCGCGATGAGTTCGGCCTCGCGCGCTATCCCATCGAGGTCGGCGAGCTCGGGCAGTCCTATCTGCTCATCAAGGTCTACGCCGCGAGAGACCATTTCAAGCGCACGCTCGTGGTTCCGCGCATCCGGCTCAGTCTCGCCGCCGGGCGATGAGGAACAGCCGCGGAAACGCGAGCAGCCGCCTGCCGTCGGCGCGGGCGGGATAGGCCGCCTCGAGGCGGCGCTCGTACTCGGCGAGAAAGTGCGCCTGCAGCTCGGGCGTGAGCGGCTCGAGAAACGGCTTCAGGCCCGTCGAGCGCAGCCACTGCACGATGTCCGCGGCTCGATCGAGCGGATGGTAATAAGTCGTGCGCCAAAGATCCACGTCGGCAAGCGGCGCGAGCAGATCGTAGTAGCGCCGCTCGCAGAGGATGCGAGTCCGCAGCCGGCTCGCATCGCCGATGAGCGGCGCGAAGCGCGGGTCGGCCGCGGTCTCGCGCATGAGGGCATGGCTCGGCTCATCGAGATTGTCGGGCACTTGCGCGGCGAGCGCGCCGCCGGGAGCGAGCGCCGCGACCAGGCGCGGAATGAGCCTCGGGTGGTCCGGCACCCATTGCAGCGACGCATTGGCATAGAGGAGGTCGACGGGCTCCGCGGCCGACCACTCCGCGATGTCGCTCCGCTCGAAGGTCACGGCCGGCAGCCGCTCCCGCGCAGCCGCCAGCATCGCCTCGGAAGTGTCGGTGCCGACGATGCGCGCGGCGCGGTAGCGCCTCGCGAGCAGCTCCGTGGAGTTGCCCGGGCCGCAACCGAGATCCACGACGGATCGCGGCGCCTCGAGCGGGACGCGCGCGAGCAGCTCCGCGGCGGGCCGGGTGCGCTCGGCCTCGAAGCGCGAGTACAGGGCGGGATTCCAGTCGGCCATCGTCGAGCGTCGTCGGCGCCGGCAGCGGGGCTCCATTATTGCAAAGCGGCAATGACGCTGCACACAATGGCCACGGTATCTCATGATCCTTTCGGGAGAGCGGCGATGGCCCACTTCGACGGCGACCTCTGGCGCGAGCTCTATCGAAGGATGGTGCGGATCCGCGCCTTCGAGGACGAGGCGGCGCGCCTCGCATCGAAGGGCGAGATACCCGGCGCGCTGCACACCGCGGCGGGACAGGAAGGGGAGATCGTCGGGGCCTGCACGGCGCTCCGAAAGGACGACTACATGGTGGGCAATCACCGCTCCCACGGACATCCGATCGGCAAGGGCGCGGCGTTGCGGCCGCTGATGGCCGAGCTCTACGGGAAGCAGACCGGCGTGTGCCGGGGCAAGGGAGGGTCCATGCACCTCGCGGACTTCTCGGTGGGCAGCCTCGGTGAGACGAGCATCGTCGGCTCGGGCATGCCGGTTGCGGTCGGCGCGGCGCTCGGATCGAGGCTGAGGCAGAGCGACCGCGTCACGCTCTGCTTCTTCGGAGACGGCGCCTCCAACGAGGGCACCTTTCACGAGAGCCTGAACCTCGCGGCGATCTGGGCGCTGCCCGTGATCTTCTTGTGCGAGAACAACGGCTATGGGGCGACGACTCCGGTATCGACCGTCATGTCTGTCGCGAACGTGGCCGATCGGGCGCAGGCGTATGCGATACCCGGCGAGATCGTCGACGGCCAGGACGTGGTCCTCGTCCACGAGCGAGTGCGGGCAGCCGTCGATCGAGCGAGGAGCGGCGCGGGGCCGACGCTGATCGAGGCGAAGACCTACCGCTACGCCGATCATGCGGTCAATTTGGGTCCGGGCTTCGCGATCGACCGGGGCGAGGAGCTCGCAAGATGGCGCCGGCGCGATCCGATCGCGCTGTTTCGGGCGCGAATGATCGAAGCCGCAATCGCGGAGGCGGAGATCGTGCGCATCGAGGAGGAGGTGCGTGCCGCGGTCGCGGACGCCGTCGAGTTCGCGCGGTCGAGCCCGTTTCCCGCGTACGAGGAGGCATTCGACCACGTCTTCGCCGATCGCCTGCCGCTTCCGCAAAGTCCCGGCGCGTGCGGCTGACGCCGCTCGGAACGGGAGAGCCGTATGCCGCGAAAGAGCTTCCTCGAGGCCATCCGGGACGCCCAGTTCGAGGAGATGAAGCGCGACCCGAGGGTCTTCATGATGGGCGAGGATCTCACCACCAACCTGTTCGGGGCGACGACCGGATTCCTCGAGGCGTTCGGGAAGGAGCGCCTGCGCGATACCCCGATCTCCGAGGCGGGATTCATCGGCGCCGCGGCCGGCGCCGCCATGGTGGGCATGCGTCCCATCGTGGACGTGACGATCGCCTCGTTCATCTATCCGGCGATGGACCAGCTGATCAGCATCGTCTCGAAGTCGCGCTATCTCTATGGAGGACAGGCGCGGTTGCCGCTCGTGCTGAGATTGAGCATGTTCTACGGCAACTCGACCGCCGCGCAGCACTCGGACCGGCCGTATCCGATGCTGATGACCGTGCCGGGCCTGAAGATCATCGTTCCGTCGAACGCGCTCGATGTGAAAGGTCTCCTCAAATCGGCCGTGCGCGACGACGACCCGGTGCTTTGCTTCGAGGATGCCGGTCTGTGGTCGTCGAAGATGGAGATTCCGGAGGATGAGGACTTGCTGGTGCCCCTCGGGAAGGCCGCGGTGAAGCGCGAGGGCAGCGATGTGACCGTCGTCGCGCTCGCCGCGACCGTTGCGCAGTCGCTCGCGGCCGCGGCGGAACTCGCGAAGGAGGGCGTGTCGGTCGAGGTGATCGATCCGCGCACGCTCGTTCCACTCGACGCGGAGACGATCTTGAGGTCGGTGCGCAAGACCGGCCGGCTCGTCGCCGTGGATCCCGCGCACCGGACCTGCAGCGCCGCGAGCGAGATCGCCGCGATCGTCGCAGAGCGGGCGTTCGGCGCGTTGCGTGCGCCGGTGCTGCGGGTCACGACGCCCGACACGCACATCCCCTTCAGCCCGCCGCTCGAGGCTCGACTGTTCCCGAGCAAGAGCCGCATCGCGGAGGCGATCCGCAGCGTGGTCGGCTTCGATCTCGGCGCCTCGCGCAGGGGCGCCGGAGCATAGCGATGCCGGTCATCGACGTACTGCTCCCGCAATTCGGCATGGGAATGAAGGACGGGGAGATCCTCCGCTGGCGCAAGGCCGTGGGCGATGCGGTGAAGAGCGGAGAGGTCCTGGTGGAGGTCGAGGCCGCCAAGACGACCGTCGAGGTGCCGGCTCCGGAGGATGGCGAGCTCGTGGAAGTCCTCGCCGAGGAGGGCGAGACGGTCGAGGTTCGCGCGCCGATCGCGAGACTTCGGACCGGTTGACCGGGACGCGCGGCACGCCCTGCGTCTCACGCCCAGCTCTTCAGGTCGGGGAAGGACTGCGCCGGCGCCGTCTGGAACGGCGCGCCCCGCAGTCGGGGCCGGACTCCGATCAGCCCGGGTACTTCGTGAAGATCGCCGAGACGGCGGCCTCGATGCTCTGCTCGGCCTTCTGTCCCGTGAGGCCGAACAGGTCCTGGTGTACGTACGCGTGCCAGAGGGCTTGGCGGCTGCGCGCATCGTAGAGATCGACGGCGATGATGCCTTCACGATAGACGTAGGGGCCGTACCATCCCGCGAAGCCTGGACCCCATCCCCACCCCCAACCCCAGTAAGGGTAGGCGCCCTCGACGACATTGCGCGCACCGATGCCGTAGCCGACCAGGCAATCGGCGTCGGCCGTCACCATCCGGCTGCCCTTCGCGCTCAGCTCGGTGGCGATAGCCGCCCGTAAGAAGCTCTCGTTGACGGGGTTCGCGATGGTGCTGAGCAGGGGGCCATTGCCGCGGAACGAGCCCGCCCATGCGACCGTGTGGCACTGGACGGTGCGCACGAGCGGCGCATTCACGCTCGATGTGACGCGCAACGTCGCACACGCCGTGAGAGCGCATGCGAGCGTCATTGTCGCGACTGCCGTGCGGATCAGAGACATAGCGTCGGCACCAGTAGTAATCGGGTGGACGGCTCCGAAAACGTCGGCAGTGTAAAACGTCCGGAGGCGCGGCGCGTTGACACGAGTCGGCCCGGCGCGGGGCCCGGACGGGTGGCGCGCACGGGCGGTTGGCGCTCACCGGCGGGTGGCGGCCGCGCCGAAGCGCGGGTGTGGGCGCGAGTGTGTGCCGAGGGCGGGCGGGCGCACCGGAGCGGGGGGGCGCGGCCGGGAGTGCGAGCGTG
>JASHSR010000538.1 GCA_030038645.1 Gammaproteobacteria bacterium | reverse complement strand
ACGCGGTCGTTTTGGAAGTCGGGACTCGGCGGCCGCAGGACGATGAGGTGTTCTATCCGGACATCGACCTGCGGGCCCTCAAGGGGCGTCAGATCGCGCATCGGAACGGCGAGCCGTACGCCGGCGCCAAGCCACGAAATCCCGCGACCGGGAAATAGGGCGGCCGCGAGCGGGAGCGCTGTTTGCGTGGCGGGGGTAAGTGGACGCCGAAAAAATCATTGTGGCCGAGGAGGTGATCGAGACCGACGTGCCGGCCCGGCTCGACCGCCTGTCCTGGAGCCCCTTCCACTCGCTGGTCGTGCTCGCGCTCGGTATCACGTGGGTGCTCGACGGCCTCGAGGTCACTCTGGTCGGCGCCATCTCCGGGGCCCTCAAGGCGAGCCCGAGCCTGCACTTCAGCGATGCCGATGTCGGCGCCGCGGCGAGCGCCTATCTCGCCGGGGCGGTGCTCGGAGCGCTGTTCTTTGGCTGGCTCACGGACGCTCTGGGCCGCAAGCGGCTGTTCTTCGTCACGCTCGGTCTGTACATTGCGGCGACCGCCGCGAGCGCCCTCGCGGAGAGCTTCATCGCCTTCGCGCTGTTCCGCTTCCTCACCGGCTGCGGCATCGGCGGCGAGTACGCCGCGATCAACTCCGCCATCCAGGAGTTCGTTCCCGCGCGCTACCGCGGGCGAACCGATCTCGCCATCAACGGCAGCTTCTGGCTCGGCGCGCTCGTCGGATCGGTCGCGACGACTCTGCTGCTCGCGCCCGGGCGCCTGCCCGCCGACTTGGGATGGCGGCTCGCCTTCGGCATCGGCGCGGCGCTCGGGCTCGCCATCCTCGCTTTCCGCCGCGCTCTGCCGGAGAGTCCGCGCTGGCTCGTGCTGCATGGACGCGCCGAGGAGGCGGAGCGAGCCATGAGCTCGATCGAGCGGCGCTCGGCGGAGCCCGACGGAGCGGCCGAGGCGCTCGCGCCTGCGTTGCCGCGCCTGAGGCTGCATGTGCACAGGCGGCCGGTCGGTCCCGTCACCCTGTGCGTCGCGCTGTTTCGCCTCTATCCGCGGCGCGCCGCGCTGGGGCTCGTGCTCATGACGGCGCAGGCGTTCTTCTACAACGCGATCTTCTTCACGCACGCGCTGGTCCTCGGGCGATTCTTCGGCGTGCGGTCCGACGAGGTCGGGCTGTACCTCGTGCCCTTCTCGATCAGCAACTTCATCGGGCCGCTCGCCCTCGGATGGCTGTTCGATCGCTGGGGACGGCGCCCGATGATCACGACGACTTACGCGTTGTCCGGACTGCTGCTCGCGCTCGCCGCGCGCGCGTTCGCCGGAGGCGCGCTGAGCGCCGTGACGCTCACCGCCGCGTTGACGGTCGTCTTCTTCTTCGCCTCGCCCGCGGCGAGCAGCGCCTATCTCACGGTGAGCGAGAGCTTTCCGCTCGAGGTGCGAGCGCTCGCGATCGCCGTGTTCTACGCGTTTGGGACGGCGCTCGGCGGCGTCGCGGCGCCGTGGATCTTCGGCAGTCTCATCGGCACCGGCCGGCCGGATGCGATCGCGGGGGGCTACGCTCTCGGCGCGGCGCTGATGATCCTCGCGGCCCTCGCCGAGGTGTGGCTCGGCATCGCCGCGGAACGGCGCTCGCTCGAGCAGGTCGCGCGGCCGCTCTCGACCGTGGACGCGCCGGGCAGTTGAGTCCTCGAGGGACACGGAAGAAGCCGCGGCGGCCCTTGCCGAGAGGGGGGGTCGGCAAGAGCGCGCCGCGTTGCTAGCAAATCGAGGATCGGAGCGTCAGCCCCTCGCCCCCGAGGAGCCGGTCGATGCTGGCTGCGGCGGCGACGCGCTGCGCATGCGGGCACCACGGCTCACCACGCGATTTGGAGCGGACGTACTCGCCGCAGTCACAGGTCCATGACCGGTAGCCGGAGCCGTCACGCATCTCTTGTACACGATGACCGTGAACAAAATATGTCCTTTGCGACGGCGTGGTTCCTCTTCCATCTCCGATGCCCACGATGATCGCCTCCCGCCGACTCTGGCCGCCCGCGCGGCTTACGAGACTTCGAAGCAAATCCGATGCCAGTTGCGCGCGGTCTGAGGCGCGTACAAGTACCTGATTCGCGACGGATGCATCGAGCGGCGCCGCGCGAGCCTGCACTGATCGTGTGCGCCGCAGCCGGGGCTGCACCAAAGGCGCATCGCGCGCCGGCGCGATAGGGAGGATTCCGGCTGAAAATCAAACGGGCGCGATTGGCACGGGCGTTGCAGCGGCTCGCACGGGCGTTGTACCGGAGCCAGGGCATGAAGGCGATTTCCCCGCCGGAGCTGGACGAAAGTCTGCTGCGCGCCGAGACGGCACCGGGGACCGCACTCGAGAAGGTCGCGGCGTTCCTGGTCTCCGCGTTCGAGATGCGGCGCGAGCGCGGACCGCTGTTCGCATTTCAGCCGGTCGAAGGGCTGCCCCCGGTGCAGCTCAAGCGCTCGCTCGAGCGTGACCTGATGACTCGGACGCGGCTCAAACGGCTGCTGTTGAAAGGGCAGCGCGACGGCTCGCTCGCGCTACGCAGCACCGACACGGCGTGTGCCTTGATCTTCGCCTCTCTGCAGGCGACGGTGGACATCGCGAGCGGACCCGAGCAGCGGATGTGGGACGCGGAGCTCATCGAGCTGCTCCTCGCCGCGCTCGCCGAGCCACACCCTCGAGAGGCGGTCGGGCGGTGGGAAGTCCCGCCGCTTCAGTGCCCGCCGTCCCCGACGTTCGGCCCGGCTCCGCCGGGCGATGCGCTCGCCGGCTTGACGCTCAGCAGCTCCACCTCGAATTTCAGCATCGAGCCTGGAGGAATCGGTGGTGGCGAATTGGCTCCGTAAGCAAGCTCGGGCGGAATGAAAAGCTGCCACCTCGCGCCGGGCTTCATGAGCACCAGGGCTTCCCGCCAACCTTTGATGACGCCGTTGACCGGGAACGTCGCGGGTTGACCGCGCTTGTAGGAGCTGTCGAACTCCGTCCCATCGAGCAGCGTGCCGCGGTAGTTCACCGTCACCTCATCCGTGGGATGCGGCGGGGCGCCGCTCCCGGGACTCAAGACTCTGTACTGCAGTCCGCTCGCGGTGGTCACGACGCCCTTGCGCTTGGCGTTCTCGGCCAAGAACTTGTGCGCCGCAGCCTCATTCTTGCCCGCGGCGGCGACACGGTCCTGCATGACGAGCCTCAAGAGCGCCTGGACGTTCTGGTTATCGGCCTGCGAGGGCTCCACCGTTCCCTTCACCACGTCGCGCAGCCCTTGCGCGATCTTGTCGAAGGCGACCGAGTCCGCGGGGATGCCGAAGCGGCGCAGCTGCGAGCCCATCAAGACGCCGAGGCTGTAGCTCCCCTTCTCCTTCACGGCACGGGCGCTCGCGGCGCTTGCGCCGCTCTCGGCGTGG
>JASHSR010000537.1 GCA_030038645.1 Gammaproteobacteria bacterium | reverse complement strand
CAGCCCGAGCTTCTCCATCCGCCGATAGAGTGCGGAGCGGCTCACCCCGAGCTCGTCGGCAGCCGCAACGACGTTGCCGTCGTGGCGCGCCAAGGCGGCGCGGATGGCCTCCTCCTCGAGGGCCTCGAGTGTGATGGACCGGCGCTCTGCGCGCGCCGTGCCCTCGAGCCGCAGATCCGCGGGAGCGATGACGCGGCTTCGCGCCATCAGCACCGCGCGCTCGATCACGTGGCTCAGCTCCCGCACGTTGCCCGGCCAGCCGTAGCGGCGCAGCGCCGAAAGCGCCGCGTCGCTGAAGGCCTCGACGGAGCGGCGATGGCGCTGCGCGTACCGGAGAAGGAAGCGTTGCGCCAGATGCAGCACGTCATCGCCACGAGCGCGCAAGGGCGGCAGATGAATGTGAATCGTATTGAGCCGAAAGAGCAGGTCGCGACGGAACCGTCCCGCCTCGACCTCCACGTCGATGTCGGCGTTCGTCGCGGCGAGCACGCGCACGTCCACCTGCCGCGTGCGAGAGGACCCCAGCCGCTCGAACTGTCCCTCCTCGAGCACGCGCAGCAGCCGCGCCTGCTGGGCCGGGGGAATGTTGGCGATCTCGTCGAGAAAGAGCGTTCCGCCGTCGGCGAGCTCGAAGCGGCCGATGCGATCGGCCTTCGCGTCGGTGAACGCTCCTTTCACGTGGCCGAAGATCTCGCTCTCGAAGACCGTCTCCGAGAGGCTGCCGATATTGACGATCACGAGGCTGCGATCCTTGCGCGGCGAGCGCTCGTGAATGATCCGCGCGAGGAGCCCCTTGCCGCAGCCGCTCTCGCCGGTGAGCAGAACGTTCGCGTCCGACGGGGCGACTCTCTCGATCGTCTCGACGACCGGGCGCATCGCGGGTGAGTCCGCGATCCACTCCTGCGCCGCGGTGAGCTCGTGGTTCTCGGCCTCGAGCGCCCGCGCCCGAGCGACGGCCTGGCCGAGGGCCACCTGCGTTCTGAGCACCGTGAGTAGCCGCTCGTTCTCCCAGGGCTTCTCGATGAAGTCCTGCGCGCCGCGGCGCATGGCCTCCACCGCGAGCTCGATGCTGCCCCACGCCGTCATCACGACGAGCGGCGTGACCGCATCGAGCGCGCGGATGCGCGCGACGGCATCGAGACCCTCCTCGCCCGAGGTCGTGTCGCGGGTGTAGTTGAGATCCATCAGCACCACATCGGCCGCGCGTGTGCGCAAGGCGTCGATCAACGCGGCGGGATGCTGGAAGGTCTCCGTCGCGTAGCCCTCGGCCTTGAGCAGCAGCCGGAGCGACTCGAGCACGTCGCGCTGGTCGTCGGCTATGAAGATGCAGGGAGTGCGCTTGAGCATCGGCCTGATGCGCCGGTCGGCGACGGTCTATTCCTCGCGCAGTGCGCGCATGGGATCGAGCGCGGCCGCGCGCGCCGCGGGAAGCAGCGCCGCGGCGGCCGCGACGATCATCATCACCGCGATGACGGCGGACAGCGTCACGGGGTCCGTGGGCGCAACGCCGAACAGCATGCCCGACAGGGCGCGAGTGAAGGCGAACGATAGCGCCAGGCCGATGAGGCAGGCAAGCCCGACGACCGAGAGCGCTTCAATCAGAAACCTCGAGATGATGCGGCCGCGCGGCGCCCCGAGAGCGAGCTTCAGGCCCACCTCGCGCTCGCGCAGGGCGACCGTATAGTTGAGCGTTCCGTAGACTCCGAGGCAGGTGAGCGCCAGGGCGGCGCCGGCGAAGACCGCGATCAGCACCGTGCGCAGTCGATTCTGAGCGAAGGCGCTGCTGATGCGCTCCGTCAGAGGCGCGATGTCGTAGACGGAGCGCAGGGGCTCGAGCCGCTTCATCGTCAGGCGAATGGCGTTCGCCATTGCCATGGGGTCGCCGCCGGTGCGTACGAGGAACGCGGGCGTGGGGCCCGGAGAGCTGAAGCAATAGTACACGGTCGGCGCCGGATCGCGGTCCATGCCGGCCTCCCGGGCATCCCCGACGACGCCGACGATGCGGCCCTCCGGCGACGATCCGCCCACGCCCCGCAGGTGCAGGCCTATGGGGGGACGGCCTGCGAGATAGCGGTCGACGAAACGGCGGTTGACCATTACATCGAGCTCGGCGGTCGGCATCCATGCATCCGGCCGCTGGCGGCAGAGCTCACCGCCCAGCAGCGGAATTTGCATGGTCTTGAAGTAGTCCGTCGAGACGAACCGGCTTTCGGTGATCATCTGCGATTGAGCGCTCGTCGGGCCTCCGACCCACTCGAACGATTGCGAGTACCCGCCTCCGACCCCGGGCAGCATGCTCGCGCTCGCGGCGGACTCGACGCCCGGCAGCGCAGCGAGCGCATCCAGCGTCCGGTCGATGCGCTGAATCAGCCGAGCCCAGTCGTTCGTCTCGTAGTACCCGCCCGTCACATGAAACGTCAGCACATGGGAGGGATTGAATCCCGGGTCGACGCGCGACAGCTGCTCGAAGCTGCGCAGTAGCAGCCCGGCGCCGGCGAGCAGGGTGACGGAGAGCACCACCTGCACGCCGACCAGGACCCACTGGAGCGGGTGGCGCGAGGACACCTCCGCCCGTCCTACCCTCTGCAGCGACTCGGCGAAGCGCGCGCTGCGAATGGCCGGGACCGCGCCGCACACGAGCGTGACTGCCGCGGCCGAAGCCATGGCGAAGAGCATCACGCGCCAGTCGATGGCGAGCTCATCGATCCGCGGCAGATCGGGAGCGAGCGCACGGAATACGGTCGCCGCGGCGGCGGCGATCAGCACGCCGAGCACGCCGCCGGCGAATGCCAGCAGGGCGGTCTCGGTCAGCACCTGCAGCGCCACGGCGGCGCGCGAGGCGCCGAGCGCGAGCCGGACGGCGATCTCCTCCTCGCGCCCGGCAAACCGCGAGAGCCACAGCGCCGCGATGTTGGCGCAAGCGATGAGCAGCAACACCGACACCGCGCCGAACAGCAGCCACAGCGAGCCGCCGGCGCCGGACACCATCGTCTCCTTCAGCGACTGCAGCTGGACCGTGATCTCCCGGTCGGTCTGAGGGAAGCGAGCGCCGAGCTGCGTTTGCACGAGCGCGAGATTCGCCTGAGCCTCGCCCAATGTGACGCCGGGCTTCAGCCGCCCGACGGCGTTGTACCACTTGAACAGCCTCGAGAGCCGGTACGGGTCGGTCGCCACGGGCAGCCACAAGTCCACGCCCGCATCGGGAAAATCGAACGAGGGCGGCATCACGCCGATGATGGAGGACGACATGCTGCCCAAGCGGACCGAGCGGTCGAGTACGTTCGGGTCGGCTGCGAAGCGGCTGCGCCAGTAGCGGTCGCTGATCAGCACCACACCGCCCGTCCGGAAGTCCGCCGCCGTGAATCCCCGCCCGAGCGCCGGCGCGATCCCCCACACCTCGAGAAAACGGGGTGCCACCATCGCCCGCCGAACCTTCTCCGGCAGATCGCCCGTCGTGTCGGACACGTCCTCCGCGTAGTAGCCCGTGATCGCTTGAAACGCCGACGCCAGCCGGTTCCAGTCCTCGAGCTGGGGAGGCGCGACGGGCGTCCCTTTCGACTGCGTGATGCGCACGAGCCGCTCGCCGTGCGGGAAGGGCAGCGGTTGGATCAGTACGGCGTCGATCGCGGAGAACACCGCGCTCGTCGCGCCGATGCCGAGCGCGAGCGTCGCGACGACGGTCGCCGTGAACGCCGGCGCCTGGACGGCCGCCCGGAAGGCATAGCGAACGTTGCGGAGCAGAGCTTCCACGGCGGCGCCTTCAAAAGGCAGGGTGCCCGCGCCGCGCCTGCTCGGCAAGCGAGCGGCTCTCCGCCTCCCGCAGCCTCTGCAGCGTGTCCTCATCGACGATGCGCCCGTCGAACAAGTGGACCTTGCGGTCCGCGTAGTCGGCATAACGCGGATCGTGCGTCACCATGCAGATCGTCGCGCCGCGGTCGTGCAGCTCGCAGAGCAGCTCCATGACCGCCTGGCCGTTCTTCGAGTCGAGATTCCCGGTGGGCTCGTCCGCGAGGAGGATCGACGGCTTGCCGACCAGTGCGCGTGCCACCGCCACGCGCTGCTGCTGACCTCCGGAGAGCTGGGCGGGATAGTGCCTCGTCCGATGCGCGAGGTGCACGAGATCGAGCGCCTCCAACACGTACCGCCGGCGCTCCTCCCTGCTCAAGCCCGCGCGGTAAGTGAGTGGGAGCTCGACGTTCTCGAAGACCGTCAGATGGCCGAGAAGATTGAACGCCTGGAAGATGAAGCCGATCTCGCGGTTGCGAATGTGCGCGCGCTGCGAGTGATCGAGCTCCTCGACGGCCCTGCCCGCAAGCAGGTAGCGGCCGCTGGTCGGCGTGTCGAGCAATGCGAGGATCGAGAGCAGCGTCGTTTTTCCGCATCCCGACGGGCCTTCGACGGAGACGTAGTCGCCCTCTTGGATCTCGAGATGAATGCCCGAGAGCGCGTGAGTCTCCACGTCGTCGGCCTGGAACACTTTCTTCACGTCCTGCAGCTTGATGAGCGGGCGGGCTTCGTTCATGAGAGGGGTTTCCTCGTTGGGTCGGGCGTTCCCACGGTGCGTCGAGCGTCGCTACTCGGTGAGCCGGATGCGACTGCTGGCGGCCCATGCGGACGTGTCCGACAGGATCACCCGGTCGCCCGGCGCGAGCCCCCGAACGATCTCGACCGCCTTGGCCGATGTGCGGCCGAGCCGCACCGGCACGCGCACAGCATAGCGGCCGCCATCGACGAGCTTGAACAGATCGATGGTGGTATGAGGCTCGGCGTTGGC
>JASHSR010000536.1 GCA_030038645.1 Gammaproteobacteria bacterium | reverse complement strand
CAGCCTCTTTCCGGACCAGTATCGGCTGCTGCGCGCGGAGCCCGCGCTGCTGCGCAACGCGTTCGAGGAGAGCTTGCGCTGGGATTCGCCCTCGCGGATGGCCGGCCGCATCACGATGCGCGAGGTGCAGATCGAGGGCTGCGTCATTCCGAAGGGCGAGCGCTGCGGCCTCTTGTTCGCGGCTGCGAACCGCGATCCGCGCAAGTGGACCGACCCGGACCGCTTCGACATCCGCCGCGACCACCGCGGGCACGTCGGCTGGGGATACGGCATTCACGCGTGCGTCGGGCGGGTGCTCGCCCTGCTCGAGGCGGATGCGCTGCTCGGCGCGTGCATCCGGCGCATCGAGCGGTTCGAGCCGGCGGGCGAGCCCACGCCCTGGATGTCGGCGATCGGTCACGGGCCGGCCCGGCTGCCGATCCGGGTCGTGGCGGCCGCGGCCTAGGAGGCGCCATGGACGATCTTCGCGGCAAGGTCGCTTTCATCACCGGCGCCGCGAGCGGCATCGGCCTGGGCCTCGCCCACGCGCTCGCCGCCGAGGGCATGCGGATCGCCCTCGCGGACGTTCGCCGGGACGCTTTGCAGAGCGCCGTGCGCGGGCTCGCCGCGCAGGGCGCGAGCGCCTTGGGCGTCGATCTGAACGTCGTGGACCGCGCCGCGTGGGCCACCGCCGCGGACCGCGTCGCTCGCGAGCTCGGGCCGGTGCAGGTTCTCTGCAGCAACGCCGGCGTCAACTTCGTCGGCCCCACCCAGGACGCGACCTTCGAGGACTGGGACTTCTGCCTCGGCGTCAACCTCGGCGGGGCGATCAACGCCGTGAGGACGTTCGCTCCGCGGCTGATCGAGCGCGGCGCCGGCGGCCACATCGTGATCACGGCCTCGGTGAGCGGGCTCTACACGAGCGGCGGATCGGGCTGCTACGTCACCTCGAAGTTCGCGCTCGTCGGGCTCGCCGAGTCGCTGCGCGCCGACCTCGCGCCGCACGGCATCGGCGTCTCGGTGCTGTGCCCCGGGCCGGTCAAATCCGACCTCTTCGAGAGCACCGTCGCGGTGAGGCCGCAGGCGCTCGGGGCGACCGGATCGGTGCCCGTCATACCGCCCGGCGTCCGGCGCGAGGACACACCGATCTTCGCCACGGCGCTATCCGGTGAGGAGGTGGGACGACGGGTCGTGCGCGGCATCCGCCGCAACGATTTGTACATCCTCACCCATCCCGAGATCCGTCCGGTGCTCGAGGCGCGCGCGGCCGCGCTGCTCGCCTCCCTTCCCGACGAGCCGGTTGACCCGAGAAGAGTCGCGGCCACCGAGGGCCTGCTCGACGCCTCGCTCTACGCGCGCGAGGCCGCGAAGGCGCCGCCACGCTGACGACCTCCATCGCGAGCTCGGCCTGCAAATGCGGATTGCGTTGTACGCCGAGATTGCTAAGAATCGCGCTTGCAAAAAGTCGAGCGGGGTCGTGATGTCGCAGCAGAGAGTTGCGAGTGCGGGCGTCCGCAAGAGCGCCGGGGCGAGCCCGAGCGCCGTCTCCGCGGGCGCGGAGCTGTTTTCGCTGTGCCAGACGGCGGCAGCCGACGGCAAGCTGACGAGGCGCGAGCTGCAACGCTTGCGCGGTTGGCTGGACCGCAGCGCGGAAGTCGATGTGCCCGTCAGGGCCTATGTTTGCGAGTTGATCGGGCACATTCTGCGCACCGGCAGGGTCGCGCCGGCCGACCTGCAGGCGCTCGCGCGCGTGCTCGAGCCCAGCTTCCCTCAGCAGCTCAGGCGGCGCCCGGCGGCGTTGCGCCTCGTTGGGAGCGACAGGATGCCCTACCCGGACTACAGTGCGGCGGAGCGGGTGAAGAACGAGATCCTCGCCTCCGCCTGCTTCATGGTGGCGGGCTGCCAAAGCGGGCGCAGAACGCCGGCGATCCCCCGCCAGGCGAGGGCCGGAGAGCCCGTGCTGCTCGTGCTCGAGCGGCGTGACGCTCCTGCGGGGAGCGCCATTCAGGTGCGCACGGCGAACGGCAAGGAGCTCGGCTTCGTGCCCGCGCAGCGCGCGAAGGATCTCGCGCCGCTGCTCGATCGCGGCGCGAGGTACCGCGCGCACCTGATCAGTGTCTCGAGCGGAGTGTATGCGCCGGTGCTCATCGTCCAGGCCTTCTTCTACCGAGGCAATGCGGCTCTCGGATTCCAGCATGCGGGGGCGCGCCGAGTCGCGCCGCGCCGCCTCTCGGGAGGCGCCTGGATGCTCCTGCGGCTTGCAGTCGCGCTCCTCATCGCGGCCGCCGTCGCGCTCGTGCTCAGGGCCTGAAGCCTTGTCTTGAGCTGGAATCAACCGCTCGGGGTGGGCTGCGCGCTGTTGCTCCTCGCAGCATCGGCGCCCGCGCCCGCTCAGAGCTCCGGCGACGCCTCCTCGGACGACACCACGATTCCCGCCGAGTCGACCACGCTCGTGCCTCCGGAGAAGTACCTGTGGCTCGACGAGGTGCGCGAGCTGGTCTACGACACCGTCTGGGAAAGCGCGATGCACGTCGACCGCTGGTTCGGCTCCGAGGAGCCCGACGTGGCTTACGAGCAAGCCTCCGGCAGCGTCGCGCCGGGACTGCTGTGGGACAGGTACGACGGCTTGCACACGCTGATGCGCTTCCTCGGCGACGTGCCCCTGCCGCAGCTGAGCGACAGCCTCCACGCCTTCGTCGGACGGCTCAACCCGGAGGAGTTCGTCGCGGAGAGCCAGGCGGCGTCCGGCACGTTTCCCAATCCGTACGCGCCGTATCCGCAGGACGAGACGCTCCTCGGCATCCAGTACTATCAGCCGCTGCATCCCGGCGTACAGTGGGACTCGGGCGCCGGATTGCCGGTGACGCTCTCGAGGTTCGATCCTTACTTCAAGGGCGGCTACCTCTACCAGCTCGGTCAGCCTTCCGAAGGCGTGCTCATCTGGCGGCAGGATGCGTTCTACCAGAGCAGTCAGGGCGGCTTCGGCGTGACGAGCCGGGTCGATCTGCAGCGCCTCGTCACCCAGGGGCTGCTGCTCAGCTGGACCGCCTCGACGACGTACGCGCAGCGATCCTACGGGTGGAACAGCTACTCCACCTTCGATGCGTACTTCTCCTACGCGGAGCGCCGCGCCCTGGTCGCCGAGCTCGAGGTGGACGGTGCGACGCAAGCCCCCGTACCGCTGCAGGACTATGGCGTCAAGGTCGCGTATCGGCGGAGCATCCTGCGCGACTGGCTCATCCTCGAGGTGCGGGCGAGCCTCGATTGGCCGAGGGACTTCGTCTGGCAGCGCCGCGAGGCGAGCCCCGGGATCGGGGTCGGCTTCGAGATGGAGTTCGGATCCGACGTGTTCCTCGCGCGGCCCATCACATTCTGAGCGGGGCTCAGGAAACTCCGGGCTCGGCCGCGGATTATTCCTCTCGCCGCTCCCGCGGCGAGGAGGTTCTCATGAGCTTTGGCGTGCAGCGGTCCATTCTCTCGTCCCGGCTCGGCAATCTCACGCCGAGGGAGCGTTGGATCTCGACGCTCGCCGGACTCGGCCTCACTCTCGGCGCGTTGCCGCGCGGCGGCCTGCTGCGCCGACTTGCGCTCTCGGCCGCAGGCGTGACCCTGATGACCCGCGGACTCGGAGGCTACTGCGCCGTGAAAGCCGCGCTCGCCGGCCAGGCGACGCTCGGCGAGGGCTTCCACGAGCAGTGGCAGCGTGTCCGAGCCCGGCTCGGCATCGGCGCCGGCGGCATCGACAGCATGAAGACGCTCTATATCGAGGCGCTTCAGGAGCTGGTCTCGAGCGCGACCCAGCTCCACCAGCTGCTCGCCGACCTCGAGCGCGGCATCGAGCATCCCGACCTGCTGCGCGAGCTGCGCGGCTATGCGACGCAGATCCGCTCGCGCCGGGAGGATCTCGAGCGCCTGCTCACCGGCGCCGGCGTGAGCCCGCGGCGGCACTCGGATCAGGCGATGCAGGCGCTCGTCGAGGAGACGCGCAAGATGTGCCAGGTGGCCCGCCCGGCCGTGCGCGACGCAGCCCTCGTCGACTCGCTGCAGCGCCTCATCCACTATCAGATCGCCGCGTACGGCAGCGTCGCCGCCTACGCCAAGGCGCTCGGTCGCGACGAGGAGGCGGCGCGCCTCGCCGAATACTCGGACCGCGACAAGTCGATCGACGCAGGGCTCACGGAGCTTGCGAAGGGGCTGCTCAATCCGCGGGCGGCGGCCGATCGCGGCGCTCGCGCTCCGGCCGAGGCGCGCGCGCACTGAGGCGCGCCGAGGCGCCCGCGCACTTCGGCTCGAGGACCGCGCACG
>JASHSR010000535.1 GCA_030038645.1 Gammaproteobacteria bacterium | reverse complement strand
TCGGGAATGTCGCGCTGCACGTTGAGCGTGGCATTGCCGAGCTGAGCCTGCGCCTGCGCAAGCTCAGCTTTCGCCATGTCGAGCGCCGCCTGGAACGGGCGCGGGTCGATCTCGAAGAGCACCTGGTCCTGGTGCACGAGCGAGCCTTCGCGATAGTCCTGCTTGATGAGGTAGCCCGTCACGTGCGGCTGGATTTGAGCGTTCACGTACCCATCGAGCGTCGCGACCCACTCGCCGTAGATCTTCACGTCCTTGCGGATCACGGGCGCGACCTCCACCTCCAGCGGGCGAGCCGTGCGCGCGGCGGCGTTGCCGCCGCAGCCACCGCACGCAATGACGCCGGCGAGGCCGAGCAGCACTGCACTCCATGTCCACGGACCGGGTCGCGCGCTGTACACACGATTCTCCTTCTGCTCGATGTCGCGGGTCATACGCAGGATCGGGCGGATCGCACGCGGCGCCTCAGGCGGCTCCGGAGCCGGCGGACGATGCGCTACGCGTCCGGTTCCCTCCGCGCCGACGCGAAGCCGGACGCAGCTTCGGGCGCAGATAGGCCGTCAGAACGGCCTTGAACTCCTCGATCAAGGCCGGCTTCTCCTCCGCGCCGGCATGGGCATAGAGCGTCAACAGCGCCTTGCTTACCTGCTGCACCACGGCCGCGGTGCGACGCGCCGTACCCGAGGACATGCGGGGGCTGTGCGCCGCGAGCACCACGGCAATGCGGTTGCGGACCAGCTCGCGCCGGGCCGGCGTGCGTGGGCTCGCCGGAACGTCGAGGAGCGCGAGCAGCGCCGGATGGCTCTTCACGATCTGGATCTGCAGGCTCACCAGGCGGCAGCCGAGCTGCCGGGCCCCGAGGGCCGGCGCCCTCCGAGCGAGATCCGCCCAGGACTGCTCCACGTCGTCCACGTATTGCGCGCGAAGCGCCTCGGCCACCGAGCGCTTGTTGGGAAAGAACTGGTAGAGCGAGCCAATCGAGGATCCCGCCCGCTTGGCGATCGCGCTCATCGTCGCCCGCTCGTAGCCGATCTCGGTGAGCACGGACGCCGCGGCGCGCAGGAAGCCCGCCACACGGCGTTGTCCCCGCCTCTGCTGAGGGATTCGCCGCGGCGCCGTGGACGAATATGAGGCCATCCTCACATTGTAACAGGTGATCGGCGGCGAGCGCGCGGCGGCAGCCGCCGGATCGGCCGGGCTCGAGGCGAGCCGAGCGTCGCGGACTTTACTGCCGCGAAACGCTGTATCAACGCCCGGTGGGTTGTTCGGCCGCCGGCATCGACTAGACTAACGGCCTATTCTCCAGCCCCTGGGGTGATCGCCTGCCGGCTCCTTGCCCTGCATGCGATCGCCCATTCCCCCGATCGAAGGGGATGCTCCCTTTCGATCGGGGATTCTTCTCCGATCGGGCGCCGACGGCGGGGAGACCGCCACCTCCCGAGTCATCCAGGTCCAGGAATATGTCGGCCGACGGGCGGCATGCTTGGCCGAGCGCGGAAAAGGTGCTTCAGTCGGTGAGAAGGGAATTCACCGCTCTCTCGCAGCCCGAGGTGTTAACATCGCGGCAGCCAGATCCGGACGCGGTCGGGCGGCGGGTACGTCGATCGGACAGTCTCCGCCAAGGCTCACGCTCCACACCCCAAAGCTGATGAACGGCGTCGAGAGCACGGTACACAGGACACGAGGAATTCGAGCACGGCTTGTGCCGCTCTGCGTGGCGGCGCTCGCGCTGGGTCTCTCCGCTCGTGGGGCGCGCGTGCTCGCCAGCGGCTCCGCGGCCGCCGTCCCTCCAGGCCAGGTCGTCGCGCCGTCGTCGCCGGTTTCGGCACTGATCTACGACACGGACTACCCCTTCATCGATTACTCCGGCAAGGCGACCCACAACGACGTGTCGCGCCTGGAGGCGGAGCTCGCGAGCGGCAAGGTGAAGCTGCAGTTCCGGCCGCCTCGCGGCTACCTCGATTCCCTGCTCAAGGCGCTCAAGATCAGCCCCACGTCGCAAACGCTCGTGTTCTCGAAGACCAGTCTGCAGACCCAGATCATCAGCCCCGCCTCGCCCCGAGCCATCTACTTCAACGACGATACCTACGTCGCCTGGATCCGTGACACGCCGCAGATCGAGATCAACACGATGGACAGCGCTCTCGGCACGGTGTTCTACACGTTGAATGAGCGGTCCGACACCCCACCGCACCTCGAGCGGGAGTCGCTGCGGTGTCTGAGCTGCCACGACACCTTCTCTCTGCAGGGCGGCGGCGTGCCGAACTTCCTGTTCCTATCGGCTTACAAGATCGAGAGAGGCGACGTCCTCACGAACACCGTGGCGAGCAAGACCTTCGATGCGACGCCGTTGGCCGACCGGTGGGGCGGCTGGTATGTCACGGGGAAATTCGGCGGCCTGCTGCATCTCGGGAACCTCATTCCCCCGCCGAGCAATCAACCCATTCCCCTTGCGAGGGTGAGCCGCGCGGACGTCCCCAATCTCGACGCGTTCTTCGACACTCAGGCGTACCTCACCGACAAGAGCGACGTGGTCGCCGTGCTGGTGTTCGAGCATCAGGTCGATGTGCACAATCTCATCATTCACGCCAATTACAAATCGCGGATGCTGCTCGAGCGCGAGTCGCCCGGCAGCTCGACCAAAGGACTCACCTGGCGGCAGCTGCCGCCGGTCACGCAGCGGCGGTTCGCGGCGCTCCTCGAGCCCCTCGTGCGCGGCATGCTCTTCGTCGGCGCGGCGAAGTTCCCGACGCACGTCCGCGGCAACTCGGGCTATACGAAGTGGTTCGAGTCCCAGGGTCCCTTCGACTCGCGGGGGCGCTCGCTGCGGGATTTCGACCTCGACACGCGCCTGTTCAAATACCCCTTGAGCTTCCTCATCTACTCGAAGGGCTTCGATTACCTCGTGCCGAGCGCCAAGCAGTACCTCTACAACCGGCTCATTCAGATCCTCACCGACCGCGACACGAGCCCCGTGTTCTCGAGCCTCTCCGCGAGCGAGCGCCAAGCGATCCTCGAGATCCTCGAGGCCACCAAGCCGGATTTCGCCCGTGCCCTGGCGCAAGCCCGGGCCAAGGGCTTTCCGGCGCTGCCGACCGGAGTTCCGCTCGACTCTATCGGCCCGTGATCGCCGTCACCATGCGATCGCGCATATCCCCCTCCTCGATGTTGAGGTTCGCCTCGAGGTCCGAGGAATAAAGCGCTTTGAGGTACGCGGTGTCGGCGTCGGTGAGCGTCTGAGGCTTCTCCCGCTCGCCACAGCCGGATGACAGCAGGTCGATGATGCTCGGCAGCTCGTTGCAGCCCTCGAGCGAGCCCATCCGCGTGAGCGCGAGCATGGCGATGTAATCGGAGATCGACCGCAGCGATTCCCCGGCCACCTTGCGGGTGTCCACGATGACGAGCACGTGGAGGATCTCGCTCGTGAGTCCCTTGGTGAAGTAGCTGCCGGCGAGGCCGATCGGGGCAAACCCTTGGCCGTAGGCCGGATCGACCTGCACGCCGACGAGGGAGGACGGAATGAAGGACTGATGGGTGTTCGTCCCCGAATTGCTGCCCGTGAAGCCGCGGAAGGACTGAAACGCGCTGTTTACAGCCCTCGTCCCGGTGAGATACCAGGATTGAATGGCGTGGCGAAAGCTCGTGTCGCCCGCCGACCGGGACGACCCGAGAAGCGCCGGATAGGCCTTCGCGATGTGATCGAGCATTGCCTGCGGCACGGGGGTGAAGATGATCTCCACATTGACGGCGCATCGCTTGCCGATTCCGCGGACCGGCGCCCCGACACTCTGTGCAACCTCCTCCACGTGGCGCGAGACATACGCGCTGCCCGCGGGCCTCAATCCGGTCACTTTCGGACACACATCCGCCCGCCAGCGGCCGATCTGGTGGATGACCGGGCTTACCGCCCCGTGCAGCTTCACGAACTGGATGGCGACACGTCTCAACGTGTGTCGGTCGAGCTTCGAGGCGGTGACCTGCACTTGCTGCAGCGCATGCGAGTCTCGCGGCGCCGGCGCGCTCGCGAGCGGCCCCGACTGAGCCGCGCGCGCAGCCGGTGCAGCGAGAGCCTGAAGGAGCATCGCGGCAAGCGCAATGGCCGTCCCGCGGCCGATAGAGTGCACCGTTTGTGGCATGCGTCCCATGGCCCGCGACTCCACCGCGTGGAACTCGAGATCCTCGCCGCACGCTAATGCAAGGGCTCTCGGTGCGTCAACTCTACCGTCAGCTCCCGAAGCGCACGTCGCGGCGCTCGGGGCCGAACGCCACGAGCACGATCAGGGCGGGGGCCACGATGCCGCAAACGAGGCACAGCGCGAAGGCGTAATCCGGCCGTGCCGCGCTGCCGTGACCGATCGCGATCGACGCCTGCAGCGTCGCGTTGTACGAGGCGAGCAGATTGCCGAGCTGGTACACGACGCCGGGAAACGTGGCGCGCATGCCCTCGGGAGAGAGCTCGTTGAGGTGCGCAGGCACCACGCCCCAGGCGCCCTGCACCATGAACTGCATCGCGAACGCGGCGACGGCGATCGTCGTGACGCTCGTCGAGTACGCCCAGAACGGCAAGGCCGGCAGCGCGAGCAGCGCCGCGAGCGCGATGGCCGCTCGGCGCCCGAGCCGGCTCGACAGCCGCCCGAAGAGCAGCCCGCCGCAGATGGCGCCGATGTTGTAGAGGATCGCGATGCGGGAGATCGCGCCGGTCGAGAGGCCGCGCTCGGCGCGCAGAAAGGTCGGATACAGGTCCTGCGTTCCGTGGCTGAACAGATTGAACGCCGTCATCAGCACGATCGCGTAGACGGCGAGCCGCCAATGACCCGACAGCGCCGCCCACGGATTGCGCGCCGGCGCGGACGTGCGCGCCGCCGCCCATGCCCCGGACTCCGGCACCTTGGCCCAGATGTACAGCACGAGCAGCGCCGGCAGGGCGCCGACCACGAACATGCCGCGCCAGCCGATGTGCTCGTACAGCAGTCCGAAGACGATCGCCGCGAGCAGGTATCCGGTCGGATAGCCGCCCTGCAGGATCCCGGAGGTGAGGCCGCGAGAGCGGACCGGCACGCTCTCGAGCGCGAGCGAGGCGCCGACGCCCCACTCCCCTCCCATGGCGATTCCATAGAGCGCGCGCAGGGCGATGAACACGGCGAGCGAGGGCGCAAAGGCCGAGGCGAGCTCCAGCGCCGAATACAGCAGCACGCTCGCCATGAGCGCCGGGCGGCGCCCGGAGCGATCCGCGAGGCGCCCGAAGAGAAAGGCGCCGAGCGGCCGCATCGCAAGCGTGAGGAAGATGGCATACGTCACGTGCTTCACGTCGGTGCCGAAGTCTCGGGCGATGCGCTCGAGCACGAAGACCACGAGGAAGAAGTCGAACGCATCCAGCATCCAGCCGAGAAAGCACGCCGCCACGACGCCGCGCTGCGCCGGCGTCCAGCGCTCGTCGGCCGCGAGGCGGCTCACCGCCGGCCCGCTCTCGGTCACCAGCCCGGCTCCCGCGCCGGACGCCCCATCACCGCCGAGTCCTCTGCAGCTCCTCGAGCGTGCGCTTCAGCGCCTCGAGCCGCTGGCCGGCCTCGCCGAGCTTTCCGGCCGCCGTGAGCCGCTGGTAGTCGGAGAGGTCCTGGGCCGCCTCCCCGATCAGCGCATTCACCTCCTCGGAGGACGCGCGCGCGCGAGCGGCACCGCCGGCCGTGGGCACCTCGGCCGAACCGGGCGCCGCTTGGGCGCCCGGCGTCGCCGGCAAGCCCGGCAGGCTTTGCTCGCCCGCCGCCGGCTGCGAGCCCACTGCCGGCTGTGAGCCCGACGCGGCTTGTGCGCTCAGCATGGAGGGAGCCCCCTCGAACAGCGCCGCCATCGCCGTCGCGAACGTCGGGCCGTACGCGAGCCGGTCCTGCAGCGCGAGCACGACGAGGCGCAGCTCCGGCATCGGGCTGTTCTCGGCTTGCAGGTAGATGGGCTCCGCGTACAGCAGCGCCTTGCCGATCGGAATGACGATCAGCGCGCCGCGGCGGACGTGCGAGCCTTGCTGATTCCACAGCGTGAGCTGGCCCGAGAGCTGCGCGTTTTGATCGACACGCGCCTCGATCTGCAGGGGACCGTCGACCAGCTTCGTCTTGGGGAAGTCGTAAACCACCGCCTCTCCATAGTGCGCGCCGTCGCTGCGGCCCCCGATCCACCCGATGAGATTGTTGCGGTTGGCGGGCGTGAACGGGAGGATGTCCACGAACTCCGGCGTGTGCTCGCCCGGCAGCGTCATCAGCACGTAGTTCGGCTCCATGAGCTGCGGCCCCTCATCGACCGAGCCGACCTCCGAGGCGACGCTCCACAGATCCTCGCGGTTGTAGAACACCTCGGCGTCGGTCATGTGATAGAGGGCGTACACGGCCGCCTGAGCGGAGAGCAGCAGCTCCGGATAGCGCACGTGCTGGCGCAGATCGGCGGGCATCGCCGCGGCGTCGCGGAACAGCCCGGGAAACAGGGCTCGATACGCCGCGAGCACGGGGTCCTGCGCGTCGAACACGTAGAAAGTCGTCGCGCCCGTGTACGCATCGATGACGATCTTCACGCTGTTGCGGATGTAGTTGATCGGCTGGTCGCCGAGCAGGTAGCGCCGCGAATAAGGATAAGTGTCGGACGTCGTGTAGGCATCCATCATCCAGTAGAGCTTGCCCTGGCTGCTGACGACGATGTACGGGTCCGGATCGAAAGTGAGGAACGGAGCGAGCGCCTGGACGCGGTCCCGGATATTGCGACGCATGAGCAAGCGGCTCCCGGCGGTCACGTCGTCGCTGAAGGGGAGCTTTGCGATATCGCCTCGATCGTACGCAATGAGCACGCGCCGGAGCAGCCCGCCGATCCGGATGCCGCCGCTACCGTGGTAGGAGGTGAGATTGTTCGTCTCCCCTTGAGGATAATTGAACTCCTTTTGGTGGGTCTCGACGTAAACGTCCGTATCGGTCAGCTCCCCGAAATAGATCTCCGGCTGCGTGACCGTGAGATCCGGCAGCGTGCTCTGCACGGGCATGTTGCTCAGCACCAGGGTCGGCAACCCCTCGGACGTAAACCCGTTGACCGGATTCATCGTGATGCCGTACCCGTGGGTATAGATGAGCTTCTCGTTGATCCAGTTGCGGCTGCTTTCCGGGAGCTTATCCACGTTGAGCTCCCGCGCGGCGAGCATCATCTCGCGGACGGACCCGCCGAGCCGATAGCGGTCGATGTCGATGTCCGGAAAATCGTAGTAGGTGCGGATCTCCTGGATCTGGCGCAACGTGTCCTGCAGCGCGCGCCAGTCCCACAGTCGAATGTTGTCGAGCGTCGTCTGGTTCTCGAGCGGCTCGGCCGCCTGGATCCCGGCGTCGGCCGGAAAGGGATGCGCCTGAATGCGGTCGAGCCCATACGCGCGCCGGGTGAGCTCGATGTTGTAACGGATGTACGGTCGCTCGCGGTCCAGCTGGTTCGGCTTGACGATGAGCGTGCTCACGTACCAGGCAACGAGCTGCACGCCGATGTAGCAGACGACGGCGGGCGCGACGCAAGCCGCGATCCAGGCCGGCCGAGGCGCCCGGATGGCGCAGAGTACGGCGAGCGCGGCGCCGATCACCAGCGCGGCGCACACGGCGAGCAGACCGCCCAGCGTGATGTGAGCGTCCGTGTAATTGACGCCCGAGAAGACGGTGTCGTCCTGGAAGAGCCGCTCGAAGCGGCCGAGATACACCCGCGCCGCGATCGTCAGCAGCAGCACGGCGAGCGCGATCGCGAGGCCCCGCCAATGCCTCGTCTCGCTCACAGCAAAGCGGCGCCACGTGAGCGCTCGCGCGCCGCTTGCGAGGCCGACGAACACGGCGGCGACGGCGAACACGATCGCCGCGAGCATCACCAGCCACCCGGTGACGACTTGCCACGCCGGGAGCGCAAAGAGGTAGAAGCGAAGCGGAAGGCCGAAAATCGGGTCGAGCGCGGCTGCGCCATGGGGCGCATACCACCACAGCGCGAGCGTGGACCAGCTTGACGTCATGCTGCTGCCGACCTCGGCTGCGATCGCGAGGGACACGACGAGGGCCCCCAGATTCAGAAGAGGCCCGATGGGCAGGCTCACCCGCTGCCGGTTGACGAGGATCGTCGCGCCGATGAGCTCATCGAGTCGGGCGGGCTTCAGCGCGAGGAAGGCTCCGTACAGGGCGACGAACGTCGCGACGGCGAACGCGCAGAAGATCCCGACTTGCAGATCGAGGCGCGTCCAGAACACGGACAGGTAGCCGAGCGAGCCGAACCAGAGGGAGTCCACGTAATAGGAAACCGTCGTGGAGGCGCCGTAGGCGAGAACGGCGAGCACCGCAATCGTGATGAGGATCTGGGGCGAGCGGGGACGCCTCGGACCGCTCGGGATGCTCTTGCCGTCGTACGGATCGCCTCTCATGACTCCCCTCTCGGGCGCGCGCGCCTCGCGGCGCCCGGATCCCGAGCGCCCTCGCTCAAGGATATCAGCCTATCGCCCGATGGTGCGTCCCGAGCGCCTGGGTCACACTATCGGCGTGGCGAACCGCCACCCGCCGGGTCGTCTCGCATGGATTCCAAGCCGTCGTCGGCGCCCGCGGACCACTTCAGCCCCGAGCGCGCTCGGCTGAGTGAGCTCCGCGCGGCTCTCGTCTCGCTCCGCAAGCAGCTGCCGCCGCTTCGCCGCATGGCCGGAGGCGCTCACCACGGCCTGATCTCGGCTTGCGCGGCGCTCTGCGCCTACCTGCCCACGCAGGCGCTCGGGCTGCAAGAGAGCTTCTGGAGCGCGATCACCGCCGTGTCGGTCGTGCAGACCGAGTTTCAGGCGACCGAGACGACGGCCCGCGATCAGTTCATCGGCGCGGCGATCGGCGGCATCATCGGCGTGTGCGCGGCGTTCGTGCCCGGCCCGCGGCTGCTCCTCTACGTCGCAGCGATCGTCCTCTCGATGTTGACGTGCTGGGGGCTCAACATGGCGAGCGCGAGCCGGCTCGCAGGCATCACCGCGACGATCATTCTGCTCGTGCCGCACACCGGCTCGCCGGAGCGCATGTTTGCATCGCGCCTCTCCGAAGTCGGCTGGGGGGTGTGCGTCGCCGTCGTGGTGGTGTGGCTCGCTGGCCGCATTCCCGCGAGGCGCCGACGCGGCGCCGCAAGCCCGGCCGGCGAATCCGGCACGCGCTAGCGGCGCGCACGGGCGCTGTCGCCGATTCGAAACGGCCGGCGCGCGCTGTCAACCCAAAAGCCTCTCGAGCGCTTGTAGCCCAAGCTCTGCAAGACGCCCGCGGCAGCGCGGGACACATCGGCCCTACGCCGAGGGAGGATCTCCTCATGGATCTCAAATGGCTGTGCCGGCTCGCAGCGGGTCTAGCTCTGGCGAGCCTCGCCGCCTGCGGTGGCGGCGGCGGCACGGACCCCAGCTCCGTCGCAAGCGACGGCTCGAGTCCCCAAATGGCCAGCATGTCGGTGCTGATGAGCGATGCGCCGTCGGATGACTGGGCGCTCATCGGCATTCGCGTGGAAAGCATCGCCCTCGTCCCGCAAGGTGGCGGCGCAAATGTCACGGTCTACTCGGTCGATGCGGCCTCGGCGCCTTATGTCAACTTGGTGCAGCTCGATCAGCTGAGCGAGATTCTCGGCAATGCGCAGGTGCCGGTCGGCACCTACACCGGCGCGGTCATCACCGTCGGCGGTAATCCGGCAGACGTGTTGCTCACGACCTCCTCGGACCCCGAATCGGGATTTGCCGGCGCCGCGAGCACCTCGATTCCGTCGTCGAACATCCAAATCCAGCACACGCAGGGCGGCAGCGGCAATTTGACGGTGCCGATCAGCGTGACGTTCGCCTCGCCGCTCACCGTCACGGCGAGCTCGAGCAACGCGCTCGACCTCGAGTTCGACTTATCGCATCCGGCATTCATCATCGCCCATCAGCCGCCCGGCGCGGGCACGGTGCTCTGGGCCGTGAATTTCAAGGGCCCGGTGCGCCGCCATCCGATCGCAGACATCACCAAGCTCGTGCTGCGCCAGCTCTACGGCACGGTGACCGCAATCTCGAGCGACGGAACGTCCTTGACCGTCGATAAGGACTATCGGACCTATCCAATCGTCAACCCCGAGACGGCCGTGCAGACCTCGCAGGCACTGACGATCAACGTCGATTCCACGAACGGCACGCTGTTCTATGACGTCGACACGAAAAGCGGTCCGACCAAGGTCACGAGCCTCGAGGATCTGACCGGGCTCAGCGTCGGGTCGTACCTGCGCATTCAAGCTCGATATCAGGCGGACGGCACTCTCGTCGCCACGCGCATCTGGGCGAGCAGCACCTTCAACAGCGTCTGGGTGAGCCCGGAGGGCCACGTGCTCGACGTGAACGCCGACAACATCACGGTGACCAACGAATCGGGCCAGCCCGTGACCGTGGACATCGCGAGCGACACCAACTTTTTCTTCCGCGGCGGCACCACCGCCATCGGCACGGGAACGTCGTTCCTCACGAACCTCGTCCGCGGGTTCAAGATTCACGTCGACGTGGTCGACCCGCTTGCAACGCCGATGGTTGCCCAGGACGTGGACATCGAGACTGCCGAGTACTCCGGCAAGATCGGCGCGGCGACGACGACGAGCTTCGACTACACGCACGACTTCGTGCGCGCCGCCAACGACTACACGCAGCCGCTCGACTACATCTCGGCGAGCAGCGCGAACGGCACGGACGGCAGCGGCAACGCGATCCTGGGCTTCAAATACTGGCCCTTTGCGTATCCGACGCTGGTCACGGACGGCAGCGACGCCGTGAGCGACTTCGTCCTCGCGGTCACGGGCAGTGTCCCCTCATACGGCTTCACCGCTGCAAGGTGGGCCGATCCGGCGAATCCGACCGGCTGGGCCGCGCCGTGGGTCGGGCTGCTTCCGACGCCGGTCCCGCTCGCGACCGTGACGAGCGGACTCTCCGGCAGCGACCAATTCTCACTCACGACGGACGCATCGGATGTCACCTACACCGCCGATGTGAGCACGAGCAGCGGCTCCGCGACTCTCGTGTATCAGGTGGACCGTAGCGGCGGCGTCCTGACGGTGAGCCCGATCGACATCACCACCGCGAGCGGACTCACCACCTTCACCCAGGCGCTGGTCGCCGGCACGCCCGTGAAGGTCTATGGGGTACCGCAGTCGGATGGCTCCTTGATGGCCTACGTTGTCCTGTACTACACCGGAGAGGCGCCCGGCGATTAGCGAACCCAGCTCCCCCTGCGGCGCTCGGACGGCGAGCGCCGCGAGTGTCCAGGTGGACAACCCTGGGGCCCGAGAGGGCCCCTTTTTTGCGCCTTTTTGCGCCCGGCCGACCGAGTGTCAGCCCCTCCGTAATCAAACTGTCATGGCCCTGCATTAACCATTACGCCTCGGCCCAGCTCCGTGGCCGGCGTTGCCCGCCGACCATCCGCCGGCGGGCTTTCGACAGGGGAAACCGAATGGCCAACACCGCAGAGAGCGCCCCGTCCAGCGCAGCCGCACCGAGGACGGTACAGGAGTACATCGACGAGCTGCCGGCCTGGGCCGACGGCACTCGGCTCAAAACCGCGCCGATGACGGGCATGCAGTGGCGCATCTGGTCGCTCGCCGCCGCCGGCAAGTTCTTCGAGGGCTTCGTCGTCTTCATGACGGGCGTGGCGCTGCCTCTCATCGTCCGCGAGTTTCACGTCGCTCCGGCCGAGAAAGGGATCGTGAGCGCAGCGAGCCTCGCCGGCATCCTCTTCGGCGCCGTGCTGCTCGGCGGCATGTCCGATTATTTCGGCCGCAAGCGGATGTTCATCGCGGAGATGATCCTCTTCGTCGCCTTCCTCGCCTTGCTGATCCTCTGCTCCAACTTCCTTTCGCTCGCCATCTGCCTCTTCGGCCTCGGCCTCGCGCTCGGCTGCGACTATCCGACGGCGCACATGATCATCTCCGAGAGCATCCCGAGCGCGAACCGCGGCAAGCTCGTCCTCGCGGCTTTCGGCTTTCAGTCGCTCGGCGCGCTCGGTGGGACCGGCGTCGGCTGCATCGTCCTGGTGCTCGACCCGCATCTGTCCGCATGGCGGTGGATGTTCGCGACGGCCCTCGTCCCCGCGCTCGCCGTGACCATCGGGCGCTTCTTCGTGGTGGAGAGCGCCAACTGGCTCGCCGTGCGCGGAGCGCACGAGCAAGCCGAGCGGTCCGTCGTGAAGCTCCTCCTGCGCAAGCCTCAATATCCGACGAGCATCACCCTCGCGCGGGTCGGCGCGAGCGCATCGGGAGAGGCCGCGGGCCGTCCGTCCTTCTGGGCGCTCTTCAACGACCGCAACCTCCGCGCCACGATCTTCGCCTCGGTGCCGTGGTTCATCCAGGATCTCGGCACCTACGGCATCGGAATCTTCACGCCCATCATCCTCGCGGCGGCGCTCGGCGGCGGCTCGGACCATGTTCGCAGCCTGAGCGACATGATCTCCGACAGCGTTCTCGCGGCGAAGGGCGCGGCGATGATCGACGTGCTCCTCATCGTCGGCATTCTCTTCGCGGTCGTCCTCGCCGACCGCCTCGGGCGCATCAAGCTCCAGATCCTCGGCTTCGTCGGCTGCGCCGCCGGACTGCTGCTCGCCTCGCTTTCCATCGACGCCGCCGGAGAGGCCAAGATCACGTTCATCTTCGCGGGCTTCATGCTGTTTGATTTCATGACCAATCTCGGCCCGAACGCGCAGACCTATCTGCTCGCCGGGGAGGTGTTCCCGACCGAGGTTCGCGGCATGGGAGCAGGCTTCGCCGCCTCCTTCGCGAAGATCGGCGCCGTCGCAACCGCTTACCTGTTCCCAATCTTGCTCGCGAGCATCGGCACCCGCGCGCTGCTCTACGGCCTCATCGCGACCTCGATCCTCGGGGCGGTGATCACGTGGCTCTACCAGATCGAGACGACCGGTATCAACTTGGACCGCGTCGGACGCGACGAGGCGCCGAGCGAGCGCGCGGGCGGCCCATCCGGTGCGAAGGCGCTGGCGTGAGCGCCTCTCGCCATCCCGCGAGGATCGCGCTCCTGCGTGCGCTCGGCGCAGCAGCCCTCTCACTCGGGTTGCTCGCGACGGCGCTCGCGGCCGAACGGGCGGATGTTTCACTCAAAGAGACGGGCTCGACGCTGCTCTACCCGCTGTTCGAGCTGTGGATCCCCGACTACGCCCGCGCTGCGCCCGACGTCTCCCTGACCGCCGCTGCAACCGGCTCGGGGGCCGGGATCGCTGCGGCCCTCTCGGGCGGCGCGCAGATCGGCGCGTCGGATGCCTACATGACCGACGAGCAGGCCGAGCAGAACCGCGAGATCCTCGACATTCCGGTCGCCATCTCTGCGCAGACGGTGAACTACAACATTCCCGGGCTCGACGGCGCCGGTCTCAAGCTCGACGGGCCCGTCCTCGCCGGCATCTACGCGGGCCGGATCCAGGAGTGGGACGCGAAGCCGGTCGCGGCATTGAATCCGGGCGTTCGGCTCCCCCATCGGCCGATCGTGCCGATCCGCCGGGCGGAGGCTTCGGGCGATACGTTCATCTTCACTCAGTTCCTCGATTTCTCCACGCAGGCCTGGGAGAACGAGGTCGGTTACGGCACGAGCGTCGCCTGGCCCGCCGTCCGGGGCGAGCGGACCGCGACGGGGAACGAGGGCATGGTGCGGGCGCTCGCCGCGACACCCTACTCGGTGGCCTATGTCGGCGTCAGCTTCCGCAACGAGATCGCTCGCGCGGGCCTCGGCACGGCGCGGCTCGAGAACCAGAGCGGGAAATTCCTGCTGCCGACGCAGGAGACCATCGGCAGGGCCGCTTCCGCGCTCGATTCGCGCACGCCTCCCGATGAGCGGCTGAGCTTGGTGTTCGCGCCGGGCGATGAGTCCTACCCGCTCGTCAATTACGAGTACGCGGTGGTCTCGACGAGACAAGCCGATCCTCGGATGGCTGCCGCTCTGAGGCGCTTCCTGCTCTGGGCCGTCTCGCTGCAAGGCGGGAACGCCCCGAGATACCTCGACGCGGTCGGCTTCATTCCACTGCCGGACTTCATCCGGGCCCTGAGCGAGAGCCAGATCGACGCGATCAAGTAGGGCTCGACCGAGAGGCGGTGAGGCTGCGCGCAGCGAGACCGCCTCAGTCCTCGATCGCCTGATAGAGGAGCGTCCAGAAGTCCGCATTGATCCCGACCGCCGTCGGCGCGAACGAGAGCCGCTGGATCATCAGGATGCCGATCAGGTCCTCCGCGGGATCGGAGTACCAGGAGGTGCCGTAGACGCCGTCCCAGCCGAAGCGACCGGGGACCGCGGCGATGCCGTCGCGCCGCGTGATCACGGAGAGCCCGAAGCCCCAGCCGCGGTTGTCCCAGAAGCCGGGAAAGAAGCCGGAATCTCCCTTCTGCTCGGGCGTCAGATGGTCGGTGATCATGGCCTTGACCGTCGGGCGGGCGAGGATCCGCCGGCCGCCCGCTTCTCCCTTGCTCAGCAGCATGCGGGCGAAGGCGGCGTAATCGTCGAGCGTCGAGACGAGGCCGCTGCCGCCGCTCGGGAACGCCGGCGGGCGGCTCCACTGGCTGTCGCGCGCGTCGTCGAACGGCGCGAGCGCTTCGGTCAACGGGTTCCCCTGGTAGCAGCTCGCGAACCGATCGAGCTTCTCGGGCGGCACGTGAAAGCCCGTATCCGTCATGCCGAGCGGCTCGAAGAGGCGCTCGCGCAGGAAGCGCTCGAGCGGCCGGCCCGAAGCACGCGCGATCAGCACTCCGAGCACATCCGAGCCGGTGTGATACAGCCACCGCTCGCCGGGCTGGTAGATGAGGGGGAGCGTTCCGAGACGCCTCATCCACTCATCCGGCTCGTGTGGGGGCGGCGGCTTGCGACCCCAGATCCCGAGCGCGGTGATCGCCTTCTGGATCGGATACCGATCGGGCGGACCGACGAGCATGCCGAGGCCCATGCGGAAGGTCAGCAGATCACGGAGCGTGATCGGCCGGCGCGCGGGCACCGTCGCCTCGAGCGGTCCGTCGATCCGCTCGAGGACGCGCCGGCCCGAGAGCTCCGGCAGCAGCCGGTCGACCGGCTCATCGAGCCGCAGCTTGCATTCCTCGACGAGGATCATCGCCGCCGCCGCGGTGATCGGCTTGGTCATGGAGGCGATCCGAAAGATCGTATCGCGCCGAATCGGGTCGCGCCGCTCGCGACTCTGGCAGCCGATCGTGTCGACCTGAATCGCGTCGCGCCGGCCGATCAGTGTCGCAACGCCCGCGACCTCGCCGCGCTCGACGTAGGCAGCCAAGACCTCGTGCATATGCCTCAGACGCGCAGCCGAGAGGCCGCCCGCGCTCCCGCGCGCTCGATCAGCCATTGACACGTCTCGCCGGCCGCTCCCCCGGCGTCACGGCCGCGCCTCGCATCGGCCGCGCGAGCGATCCGGGGCCTATCGGGACCTCACCGGCGTCCGCGAGGAAGCCGCCCGACTGCCGGCGCCAGAGCTGCGCGTACAGGCCGCCTGCGGCGAGCAGCTCGGCATGCGTGCCAGTCTCGCGGATGCGGCCGGCGTCGAGCACGATCAAGCGGTCCATGCGCGCGATCGTGGAGAGCCTGTGCGCGATGGCGATGACCGTGCGGCCGCTCATCAGCGCATCGAGCTGCCCTTGAATGGCCGCCTCGGCTTCGGAGTCGAGCGCCGAGGTCGCCTCATCGAGCACCAGGATCGGCGCATCCTTGAGGATCACGCGCGCAATGGCGATGCGCTGCCGCTGCCCGCCCGAGAGCTTCACGCCGCGCTCGCCGACGTGCGCGTCATAGCCGCGGCGCCCCATCCAGTCCTCGAGGCCGACGATGAACTCGTGCGCCTCCGCGCGGCGCGCCGCCTCCTCGATCATCTCCTGCGTCGCCTCCGGTCGCCCGTAGCGGATGTTGTCGGACACCGAGCGATGCAGCAGCGCCGTATCCTGCGTCACCATGGCGATCTGCGCCCGCAGGCTCTCCTGCGAGAGCCCCGCAACGTCCTGTCCGTCGATCAGGACTCGACCGAGCGCCGGCTCGAAGAATCGCAACAGCAGATTGACCAGCGTCGACTTGCCCGCGCCCGAGGGACCGACGACGCCGACGCGCTCGCCTGGCGCAATGACGAGGTCGATCCCGTGCAGCACCGCGACCCGGCGGTCGCGCCCGTAATCGAAATGGATCCCCTCGAAGCGAATCTCGCCCGCGGAGACGACGAGCTCGCGGGCGGCGGGAGGATCCGGCATCTGCCGCGGGACGGCGATCGAGCGCATGCCGTCCTGGACGACGCCGACGTTCTCGAAGATGTTGGTGACGTTCTGCGCCACCCAGCCGGCCATGCTCGCGATCTGCCAGGCCATCGGCAGCGCGGTCGCGACGGCGCCCACGGCGATGTGGCCGGAGCGGAAGAGCAGCACGGCGCTGAGACCGGTCGCCACCACGAGCGCGGCGTTGAGCAGCGCGAGCAGCATCGTGAAGCCGGTCGCGAGGCGGGTCTGGTTGCGAAAGGCCGTGGTGTGCTGGTCCACGGCGTCGCGCACGAAGGCATCCTCGTCCCGCGCCCGCGCAAACAGCTTCACCGTGAGGATGTTCGTGTAGCTGTCCACCACCCGGCCCGTGAGCGCCGAGCGCGCCTCGGAGATCGCCCGCGAGCGATCGCGCATGCGGGGAACGAAGGCTCTGAGCAGCGCCGCATAGGCCGCGAACCAGCACAGGATCGGAATGGCGAGATGCCAGTCCATCGCCGCAAGGAGCGCAACGCTGCTCGAGCCGTAGACGATGATGTACCACACGGCGTTCGTGCCGGAGACGACGCTGTCGCGCAGCGCCGGCCCGGTCTGGATCACGCGGTTGGCGATCCGGCCGGCGAAGTCGTTCTGGAAGAAGGTCCAGCTCTGCCGCACCACGTGCCAGTGGCTCTGCCACCGGATCATGTTCGTGACGCCCGGATTGATGATCTGGTTGGTGACGACGTACTGGGCGAGAAGCGCGACCGGCCGGCCGACCAGAAAGATGAGCGCCATGGCGAGCAGCTGCGAGCCGGCGTCGGCGAGCAGCCGCTCGGGCGGGTAGCGGGAGACGAGCGTGACCACCCGCCCGATGAAGAGCGGAATGGTCAAGTCGAGCACGGCAACGGCAAGTCCGGTCGCGAACAGCGCGACGATCAGCCATCGCACCTGTCGCAGGTAGTGCCAGTAGAACGGAGCGAGCCCTTCGCTCGGCGGCTCGGTCGGCGTGCGCGCCGTCGGCTCGAACAGGTGCTCGAACCAGGTCAGCATGTCGGAGATATCGTACTGATGAAAAAAGCTTACCACGAACACGCCGGCCATGGTGTGCGGCCGGACACAGCGCGCCGAAAGACGCGCGCGGGCGGCAGCGCGCGCACGCGAGGCGGGAGCGCGACGCCTCCATTGACAAGCGCCACCGAACGGAAAACGATGCCGAGACACGACTTCATCGAGGTGAGCCCGTGACGGCAAAAGACCAGCCCGGCGAGCGGCGGACGCGCTCATGAAGGCCGCTCTGTTCAGCCCCTGCACCTATCCCGGGCCAACCGCGCCGAGCGGCTGGCCGACGCCTGCGACGGTTTACTCCACCGGCATCTCCGAGCAAACGTTCGCGGCGGCCATCGAGCAGAGCCGCCTCGCGGATCAGGTCGGGTTCGACTGGGTCACGGTTGCCGAGCACCACTACGGGCCCTTCTGCATGACGCCCAATCCGATGGTGCTCGCCGGCGCTCTCACCCAGGTGGTCAAGCGCGCCAAGATCGCCCTCCTCGGAGCCGACATTCCCATCCTCAATCCCGTGCGCGTCGCCGAGGAGTTCGCCATGCTCGACACGATGTCGGGCGGACGGCTGATCGCAGGGATGCTGCGCGGCACGCCCAACGAGTACGTGACCTACAACGTGAACCCGAAGGAATCGCGCGGGCGCTTCGAGGAGGCTCTGCAGCTGATCCGCATGGCCTGGATCGAGCCGGAGCCCTTCGGCTGGCAGGGCCGCTACTGGCAGTACAAAGCGGTGTGCATCTGGCCGCGGCCGATCCAGCAGCCGCATCCGCCCATCTACATGTCGGGGTCGAGTCCGGAGTCCGGCGAATTCGCGGCGAAGAACCGCGTCGGTCTCGGCTTCGCGGTGACCACCTTGGCGCTCGCTTCCAAGGCCGCGCGCCATTACCGCGCGCAGGCGGCGCTCGCCGGCTGGACACCGAGACCCGACGACATCATCTATCGAGTCGCCTTCCACGTCGCCGAGAGCGACGAGCAGGCCCTGGAGGACCTCGCCGCCGCCGCGGCCGCAGGCTCGCGCAGCTTCAGCCTCGCCCTCTCCCAAGGCGCCGAGGCCGCCATCGCCGAGGCGGGCTACTACGGCCGCGACGATGCCCAGCGCGGACGCGTGGCCGCCGCCTTCGCGGGCGGCCTGCAGGGACGGATCCAGAATGGCCAGCTGCTGCTCGGCTCGCCTCGCACGATGATCGATCAGATCCGCCGTGTCCACGAGGAGGTCGGCGCGGGCGTGCTCGACCTGGTGCCCGCCTTGGGCGGTGAGAAGGCCATGGCCTCCATCGGCCGATTCGGCGAGCAGGTCTTGCCCGTCATCCGCGAGTTCGGCGCATGAGCCGCCCCCTCGTGATGCTGCCGCCGGCCTTCATCTGCGCGCCTCTCATGGAGCGCGCTCAAATCAAACGCTCGCCGGACAATCTCGAAAGCTTCGACCTGCTCGCCCACGCGGCGGCCGCCGAGGAAGCGCTGCGCCTCGCGCTCGATCGGCCGAACGGCGTGCGCGCCCTGGTGCTCGCGGCGGCCGCTCCGCCGGCCGATCCGGCGCTCGTCACGCGCTTCGCCGCGCTGAAGATTCCGACGCTAGCCCTGTTCGGCACGCGCGACCGGGAGGCGCCTCCGCAGACCGGTCGCCGCTGGCGAGCCCTCCTGCCCGGCTGCCATCTCGTATTCCTCTACGACGCCGGTCACGACCTTGCGGCGGACCGGCCGCAGGCGTTCGCCGACATCGTGCTCGACTTCCTCTCCGATCCCGGCGCCTTCCTGGTCAACCGCCGCGACGGGTCGCTGCAGCGCGAGCGGCCGCCCGAGCGAGCGTGAGCGCGAGATGAGCCGAGAGCGTCGCGCGGCGCGATCGGCCGGCTCGATCAGCCGCCGCTTGCGGCGGGCTGCGCCGGCCGCTCGAGCTTCTCGCGCGGCGTCTCGGCGAACATCTTCTTGGCCGCCGGACGCTCGTTGATGCGATGGATCCAGTCGGTGAGGCGCGGCGTCGCCTTCTCGCTCACCAAGTCGGGGAAGACTCTCTCCATGCCGTTCGCGATGGCGAAGTTGCAGATGTCGGCGAGCGTGTAGTCGGGACCGGCGAGCCACGGGCTTTCGGCGAGGCGCGCCTCGAGCTTCTTCACGGAGAAGGCGATCTTGCGCATCTCCTCCTCGAGCAACTCTTTCGGGAATCCCTCGCGCGCGCGGCGCCACTTCACCTGCTGCTCGTAGAGCGGTATGCGTCTCACGTAAGACTCGAACTCCTCCTCCGTGTACTGCCGCGCCATGCGGCTCACCATGCGCTCCCAGCCGATCGTCGAGACGCACCAGCAGAAGTACTCGTCCACCCACTTGGTCCAGATCCGCATCTGGGCGCGGCCGTAGGGATCCACGGGCCTCAGTCTGGGCGCGTCCGCGAAGACGTCCTCGAGGTACTCACAGATCACGGTGGATTCGGTGATGATTTTCCCATCGTGATCCAGCGCCGGCACCTGTCCGTTGGGGTTGATCTTCTTGAACCAGTCCTCGTGGTGCTCGAAGATCGCCGGATTCAGCTGCCTGCGCTTGAACGGCAGGCCCTTCTCATAGAGCGCCAGGAGCGGCTTCAACGAGTTGGCTCCGGGGCCGAAGCAATAGAGAGTCAGCATGAGGCGGCATCTCCTTTCGATCCACTGCGCCTAAGTTTCCGGTCGCGGGACGATTTGTCAATTGCCGGTGGCTTCGAGCGAGCTCGCCCGGCGGGGTCCGCCCGGCGAGGTCCCCCCGGCTCGCCACGGAAGAGCGCTTCGAGCCACGGCATCCCACGAGTCACCGAGGTGTCACGGGCCGCAGGTAGCATGCCGCCTCGACAGACTCAAGGAGCCTTCAAATGGACCTCATCTTCGTCATTCAGTTGCTCGGCATCGTGGTTGCCCTCATCGGACACGCTTGCAGCGTTCTGCGCCTTCAGCTCGACCGGCCATGACGCACCCCGCGCCTCGTGTCCCAGAGCTTCTTCGTGGAGTCACGGCATGCAGTTGTTGCCGCCACCACCACCCGGCACCGCCACGGCGGTCGTGCAGGCCGCGGCATGTTGTAGAGTTTGATGCAGCAGCAACTGGGAGTTTTGCTCTTCGGCCTCGAGCTGAGCCCGCGTCAGGCAGGTCCGCTGCTTGATGAGCGAGCCCGTGACCGGCTCGTTCCGGCAATAGAGTACCTGGCCCTTCACGACGACCGTCTGATAACCGGAGACCGCGACCAGAGCTTGCTTCGGCGGAGCGGCTCGCGCGGTGGCCGGGACCGTTGCTTGGCCGGCGACCGTCGAGGCCGCAGGCGCCGGAGGGCGCGCTGCGCATGCCGCGAGCATCGCAGCGACCGTGAGAATCACGGGAGGCGCGGCCTGTCTCATTCCATTTCCCCTTTGCGCGACCGGCTCGCGCAAATCGCAGGGCCCCCATGAATTTGGAGCGGGAAACGAGACTCGAACTCGCGACCCCAACCTTGGCAAGGTTGTGCTCTACCAACTGAGCTATTCCCGCCCCTTCGAGGAAGGGAGGCAAGATTGTAAGTGCGCGGGCGGCGAAGTCAAGGCGGAATCGTCAAATTTATCAGATAACAATTGATATATTACAGTAACTTATATAATAATTATTATATAGAACTTTACGACCGCCGGCTCGCGGTTCCGGACTCCCGCGACGTCGGTGCGATGCCGCCCGATGCAGGCGGCCCCGCCGCGAGAGGAATCTACGGCTCTTTCAAATCCGGCCACGCGGCACGCAGATACATCATCATCGACACGAGCGTCAGCGCCGCGGCGAGCACGGTGAGCGCGAGCCCCACCTCGTACGTCGGGAAGGCGAGCACGCTGTGCCGGTAGAGCATCAGCGCGAGGCCGATCACCTGGAAGATCGTCTTGTACTTGCCGAGCAGCGAGACCGCGACCTTGCGGCGCTGGCCGACCTCCGCCATCCACTCGCGCAGCGCCGAGATCGCGATCTCGCGGCCGATGATGACCGCGGCGGTGAGCACGACGATCGGGCGGTGATCGCGGCTCACGAGCAGCACCAAGGCGGTCGCGACGATGAGCTTGTCCGCGACCGGATCGAGGAACGCGCCGAGGCGGGAGGTTTGGCCCAGCCGCCGGGCGAGATATCCGTCGAGGGAATCGGTGATCCCCGCCGCCGCGAAAATCAAGCCCGAGGCGGGATCGGCCCAGTGGGCGTGCAGGTAGAACGCGACGACGACGAGCGGGATCGCGGCGATCCGGATCCAGGTGAGA
>JASHSR010000534.1 GCA_030038645.1 Gammaproteobacteria bacterium | reverse complement strand
CAGAAGCAGGACATCTCCGACCCGCAGGTCATCAATGCCTTCGCGCGCAAGGGGGGCGATGAGACGCATCTCGACTACCTCTACGTCCTCACCTGCGCCGACGTGCGCGGAACGAATCCGAAGCTGTGGAACTCCTGGAAGGCCTCGCTGTTTCACGAGTTCTACGCGCGCGTGAAGCGCGCGCTGCGCCGCGGGCTCGAGAGCCCGATCGATCAGGAGGAGCTCCTCCGCGAGACGCAGGATGCCGCCCGCAAGCTCCTCGCCGAGCACGGTGTGCCGGAGGCGGACGTCGATCGCGCCTGGGCGCGCTTCTCCGCTCCTTATTTCCTGCGGCACACGCCGGACGAGGTGGCCTGGCACACGCGGCTGCTCGCCGAGCGGGAGCCGAGCTCGGAGGCGCCGCTCGTCGCGCTGCAGGCGAAGAGCGGGCGCGGCATCACCGCCGTCCTCACGTTCGCGCCGCACGTGCGGCACGGCTTCGCGCGCACCACCGCGGTGCTCGATCAGCTCGGGCTCACC
This sequence comes from Gammaproteobacteria bacterium, assembly GCA_030038645.1. Taxonomy (GTDB): domain Bacteria; phylum Pseudomonadota; class Gammaproteobacteria; order Steroidobacterales; family Steroidobacteraceae; genus JASHUC01. The sequence continues at coordinate 3,283 of JASHSR010000534.1, read as the reverse complement.
ATCGTCGATGCGCGCATCACGCCGACGGACGATGGATTCAGCCTCGACCTCTATCACGTCCTCGAGGACGACGGCGCCCCGATCGCCGACCCGGATCGGCTCGAGGAGATCGAGCGCGCCCTGTGGCGCTCGCTGCAGCGGCCCGATGCGCCGCTGCCGGCGGTCTCGCGCCGCGCGCCGCGCCAGGTGAGGATGTTCAATACGCCGACGCAGATCGCGGTGAGCGTCGACGAGCGCAATCACCGCTCGGTCCTCGAGCTCATCGCCGGCGACCGTCCCGGCTTGCTGTGCGACGTGGGCAACGTGCTCAAGGAGGAGCGCGTGGAGCTGCACGCGGCGAAGATCATGACGGTGGGCGAGCGCGCCGAGGACGTGTTCTACGTCACCGACTTCGACGGCAAGCCGCTCGGGGAGGCCGCCGCGCAGCGCCTGAAGGAGCGCCTGATGCAGGCGCTCGACCGGCGCGAGGCCGCATGAGCTTGCGAGCCGCCCGCCGCGGCTGGATGAGGTCGCGACGCCGCCGCGAGGCCGACCGCCCCCACGAGGCCGCATGAATCCGCGCCTCGACCGGCTGCAGACGTACCCGTTCGAGAAGCTCGCGCGCCTGAAGGCGGGCGTCGAGCCTCCGCGGGGCCTCGAGCCCATCGCGCTGTCCATCGGCGAGCCGCAGCATGCCCCGCCCGGCTTCGTCCTCGCTGCACTCCGCGAAGGCGTCACGCGTCTCGGCAGCTATCCTCCGACGATCGGCAGCCTCGAGCTGCGCGCCGCCTGCGCTCGTTGGCTCGAGCGACGCTTCGGGCTGCCCGAGAAAGCCGTCGACCCGCAGACCATGGTGCTCCCCGTCAACGGCACGCGCGAGGCGCTGTTCAGCTTCGTGCAGGCGGCGATCGACCTCGACACCGGCCGGCGGGCTGCCGGCGGCAGTCGGGCCGTCGCCGACCGGCAAGCCGACGGCGGCCGGCAGCCGCTCGTCGCCATGCCGAATCCCTTCTATCAAATCTACGAGGGCGCGGCGCTGCTCGCGGGCGCGGAGCCGTATCTTCTCGATACCACCGCCGCGACCGGCTACGCTCCGGACCTCGCGGCCGTGCCCGCCTCGGTCTGGCAGCGCTGCCAGATTCTGTTCCTGTGCAGCCCGGGAAATCCGACCGGCGCGGTGCTGCCGCGCTCCTACCTCGAGCGGGCGCTCGAGATCGCGGAGGAGCACGACTTCGTCGTCGCGGCTGACGAGTGCTACACGGAGATCTACCTCGACGAGCAGGCGCCCCCCGCGAGCCTGCTGCAGGCGGCGCTCGCGCGAGGACATGAGCGCTTCGAGCGCTGCATCGTCTTCCACAGCCTCTCCAAGCGCTCGAGCGTGCCCGGCATGCGCTCGGGCTTCGTCGCGGGCGATCCGCGCCTCATCTCTCGCTTCCTGCTCTATCGCACTTACCATGGCAGCGCGATGTCGCCGATGGTGCAGCACGCGAGCATCGCCGCGTGGGGCGACGATACCCACGTCGCGGCGAATCGCCGGCTCTACCGGAGCAAGTTCGAGCGCGTGCTGCCGATTCTGCAGACGGTGCTCGAGGTGGAGCGGCCGGCCGGCGCGTTCTATCTGTGGCCGCACGTCGGCGGCGATGATGAGCGCTTCGTCCGCGAGCTCTACGCCGCCCGCAACGTGACGCTCCTGCCGGGCAGCTACCTCGCACGGCCGAGCGCGGCGGGCAACCCCGGCGCGGGGCGCGTCCGTATCTCGCTCACGCCGAGCCTCGAGCAGTGCCTCGAGGCGGCCGAGCGCATCCGGGACTTCCTGCGTTGAGGCCGGCCAGCCGCCGGCCGCGCACCCGCATGAGCCCGAGCATGGCACGGGCCCGCCCACCGCAGGAGTCCGACCGCATGAGCCCCAGCCTCCTTCCGCCTTCGCCATTTCCGCGAGCATCCGTATGAGCGACAGATCGACCCTGCAAGCCCTCATCGACTCGGCGTTCGAGCGCCGCGCCGAGCTCACCCCGAAAAACGCCCCGCACGAGCTCTCGGTCGCGCTCGACGAGTGCCTCGACCTGCTCGACAGCGGCCGCGCGCGTGTCGCCGAGAAGAAGGACGGGCGTTGGGTCGTGCATCAATGGCTGAAGAAGGCCATCCTGCTGCAGTTTCGCACCCGCGAGAGCCGGGTGATCGATGCCGGCTACACGCGCTTCTACGACAAGGTCCCGCTCAAATACGCGGACGTGTCCGAGGAGCGGTTTCGGGCCGGCGGCGCGCGCATCGTCCCCCACGCGATCGTGCGCAAGGGCGCCTACATCGCGCCGGACGCCGTGCTGATGCCGAGCTACGTCAACATCGGCGCGTACGTGGACTCGGGAGCCCTGGTCGACACCTGGGTGACCGTCGCCTCCTGCGCGCAGGTCGGCAAGAACGTGCATCTCTCCGGAGGCGTCGGCCTCGGGGGAGTCCTCGAGCCGCTGCAGGCGAATCCGACGATCATCGAGGACGACTGCTTCATCGGCGCGCGCTCGGAGATCGTCGAGGGTGTCATCGTCGAGGCCGGCTCCGTCATCTCGATGGGCGTGTTCATCGGCCAAAGCACGCGGATCTACGACCGCGCGACGGGCCAGATCCTCCGGGGCCGCGTACCGGCCGGCTCGGTGGTGGTGCCCGGCACGCTGCCCTCGCCGGACGGGCGCTACAGCCTGTACTGCGCCGTGATCGTCAAGCGCGTGGACGCCCAGACTCGCGCCAAGACCTCCATCAACGAGCTGCTGCGCGCGAGCGAGTAGCGGGACCGCGTCCGGCTTCCGTGTCGCGCGAGCCTCTCGCGGTCGCGGCGTAACCTGCGGGCGGCGGCGGACGTGCGGCACACCACTGCGGGGCCGCGCCCGCCCCGGCGCGATATCGCTCAGTGCGACATCATGACGGGCAGCTGCAGACGCGAGAGCAGGTCGCGCGTGACGCCGCCGAGCAGCACCTCGCGCAGCCACGTGTGGCCGTACGCCCCAGCGACGACGAGGTCGGCTCCGGCGGCGCGAGCCTGCTCTTGCAGCGTGTCGGCGATCGACGTGGCCGGCACATCGGAAAGCTCCATGGACTGCGCGGCGACGCCGTGCCGCCTCAGGTGCTCGAGCAGCTGCGGCAACGGCAAGGCGTGGTGCAGCTCGATGAACTCGCCCGGATTGATCGCGATCACCGTCGCCTTCCCGCTGTGCTCGAGCAGCGGCAGCGCATCGTTGAGCGCGCGGGCGGCGGCGCGGCTCGAGTTCCACGCGATTGCGACGTGGGCTCCGAGCGTCGTGAAGTCTCCGCC
>JASHSR010000533.1 GCA_030038645.1 Gammaproteobacteria bacterium | reverse complement strand
CGATCGCCGCAGCCAGAAGGAAGTCGCGGGTATCGGACGGATCGATGAGCGGGGCCCGCCGCTGATAGCGCGCGGCCACCTCCTGAGGCCTCCCGAAGTCCCGCAGGAAACCGACCGCCATCTGCTCGTCCGCCGCACGGCCCGCCGCCTCCGCTTGGGCGGCAAGCCCCTCCGCGCTGCAATTCACGCTGCGGTATCCGCAGCGCTGCTCGGGTCCCGCACGGCCCACGCAAGGCTGGCACCGAGAACGGCGTGGCGCAGGAAGTCCGGATCGCGGGCTGGCCGCTGAGCCAGATCCGCTGCCCCACGTTGACTGCATAAACTCATTCTGGCGCTTCTCAGAGCGCACGCGTAGAAAGTGCGTGGCGGTCGCCGCCATGGCGCGTACAATCGCCGCCGCGAGCTGCGCTACGATGCGACCCTTGCCGCTGAGGGAGCATCGCAGCCGAAGATGGGATTTCCGTCGGAGGGCATTCATGGGCAAGAACGGTGTTCAAACGATCGCGGTGGCGGCCGGCCTCGCGCTCCTCGCCTGCGGGTGCAGCCACGGACCGCAAGGCGCCAGCGCGCCCGCGGCATCCACGGCCGCAAAGTCCGCGACCGCGTCGACGGCAGCCGGCGCGATGGCTTCCGCCGCCCCGGCAAAGCCAGCTCCCTTCGAGCTGAGCGACCAGGACAGCCCCTGCAACGACTTCTACGATTACGTCAACGCGAAGTGGACCGCCACGCACCCTATTCCCTCCGATCACTCGAGCTGGGGCGCCTTCGACGAGTTGCAGGAAAAGAGCTTGCAAGAGCAACGGCAGATCGTCGAGGCTGCGGCCAAGAGCGCGGACCACGACAAGGCCGGGTCGATCGAGCAGAAGCTCGGTTGGCTGTATGCCTCGGGCATGGATACCGCCGCCATCGACGAGGCCGGCTTCGATCCGATCAAACCGCAGCTCGATGCGATCGCAAAGCTCACGCGCGCCGACATACCCGGATTCATCGATGAGCGCTTCAACGAGGGTGACTCGTACCTGTTCTCGTTCGGGTCCGGCGGCGACTTTCACAACGCCGAGATGCAGATCGGCTTTGTCGATCAGGCGGGCCTCGGGCTGCCGACGCGCGATTACTACCTGGCGCCTCAGTACGCCAATCTGCGCAAGGCGTACGTCGCGTACGTCGCCAAGTCACTGGAGCTGACAGGCGTCTCCGACACCGACGCCGCGAAGCAAGCCGGCGAAGTTCTCGCGTTCGAGACCGCGCTCGCGCGCGGCTCGCTGTCGCCGACCGAGCTGCGGAACCTCGACAACGAGTATCACTTCGTCACCGTCGCGCAGGCCGACAAGGTGAGCCCCCACTTCAGCTGGGAGAAGTTCTTTGCCGCGCAGGGCATGAACGTCGGCAAGGGATTCTCGCTCGATCAGCCGAAGTTCATCGCCGCAGTCGACCGGCAGCTTGCCCACGCGCCGATCGAGCAGTGGCGGGCCTACCTTCGGTTCCACACCATCGATGCCGCGGCACCCTACTTGAGTCACGACCTCGAGGACAACCGGTTCGACTTCTATCGCAAGACGCTGCTCGGGCAGCCCGAGCAGCGTCCTCGCTGGCAGCGCGTACTCGGCGCGGTCAACGAGTCGATGGGGATGGGGCTCGGCGAGCTCTATGTCGCCAAGTACTTCCCGCCCGCCGCCAAGGCGCGCGCCGAGAAGCTGGTCGCCAACATCCACGACGCGCTCGGGCGGCGCATCGAGAGCCTGCCCTGGTTGAGCGCGGCGACCAAGGCCAAAGCGCTCGACAAATTGAAGCTGTTTCTCGCCAAGATCGGGTACCCGGACCCGGACGAGTGGCGCGACTGGACCGGCTTGAAGATCGTCCCGGGAAGCTACTTCCAGGACGTGGAGGCGGCGGCCAAGTTCAACTACCACTACGACATCGGCAAGATCGGCAAGAAGACCGATCGCCGCGAGTGGTCCATGACGCCGCAAACGGTCAACGCCTATTACGATCCCCAGACCAATACCATCAACTTCCCTGCCGCGATCCTGCAGCCGCCGTTCTTCTTCGCGAACGGTGACGATGCGCTCAATTACGGCGGCATCGGCGCCGTCATCGGCCACGAGTCGAGCCACGGATTCGACGATCAGGGCAGCCAGTTCGACGGCGAGGGCAATCGCCGCAATTGGTGGACCAAGCGGGACAAAGCCCAGTTCGACGCGCGCACCAAGATGCTGGTGCGGCAGTTCGACGCCTACGCGCCCATCGAGGACAAGCCGAATCTGCATGTCAACGGCAACCTGACGCTCGGAGAGAACATCGCCGACCTCGGTGGCCTCAACATCGCCTACGATGCGCTGCAGAGCGCCCTCGCGTCGAACCCCGAGCTCGCCCACGAGAAGATCCAGGGCCTCAGCGAGGATCAGCGGTTCTTCTTGAGCTGGGGGCGCGTGTGGCGCACCAGCGACCGCGAGAAATTCTCCGAGCTGATGCTCAACGTCGATCCGCACGCGCCCGGCCGCATCCGCGCCACCGCCGCGCCCTCCAACATGCCGCAGTTCGCGCAGGCGTTCCAGTGCAAGACCGGGGACAAGATGGTGCGGCCGGCGGACCTGCTGGTGAGGATCTGGTAGCGGCAAGGCCCGTAGCGTCACCCCAGGCGTCGACTCCTGCAGCGGCAACGCGGCGAGCGGCGGCGGAGTAGCCATGGCAATCGAGCGTCGGATCGGCATCGTCGGGGCGGGCGTCGGGGGCCTGCACCTAGCCCTATATCTGCAAAAGCGCGGCATCGACGCCACCGTCATCACCGATCGCGAGCCGCGCGAGTATCGCGACGCGCGCCTCCTCAACACCGTCGCGCACCACTACGTCACGATCGATCGGGAGAACGATCTCGGCGTCAATCACTGGCTCGACCCGACGGTCTATTACGCCTTCCACGATCACTTCTTCAACTTCCCGCAGCCGCTGCACTTTCGCGGCGACTTCGCCAAGCCGAGCCGCGCAGTCGACTACCGGATCTATCTCCCGCTGCTGATGGAGGACTTCGCTGCGCGCGGCGGCAAGATCGAGTACCGCCGGATCGAGGACGGCGATATCGCCGCGCTCGTCGCGCGATTCGATCTGCTGGTCGTCTCGAGCGGCCGCGGCGCCCTGGGCCGACTGTTCACTTCCCGGCCCGAGCACATGCCGTTCGCCGAGCCGCAACGGCGCCTCTTCGTCGGGCTCTACCAGGGCGTGAGGAACACGACTCCGATGAACGTCACGTTGTCGGTATCGCCCGGCCACGGCGAGATGATCGTCATTCCGACCGTGACCTTCTCCGGCGTCGCCCACGCCCTGCTGATGGAGAACATTCCCGGCGGCGATCTCGACGCGGGAATGGCCGCTCTCTCCTACGAGAAGGATCGCAGGGGCTTTTTGCAGACGGTGCTCGAGAAGCTCGAGAAGCACCACCCCTCGACCTACGACCGCATCGATCGGAGCCGCTTCGATCTGGCGCAGCCGCAGGACGTACTCCAGGGCGGCATCGTGCCGACCGTTCGCCGTACTGTGGTCGAGCTCGACGGCAAGTGCGCCGTGGCGCTCGGCGACGTGCACTCGGTGATCGACCCCATGATGGGCCAAGGCGCCAACATGGCGTCCTACGCCGCCTTCGTGCTCGGGGAGGAGATCGTCAAGGCCGATGCCTTCGATACGCGCTTCGCCGAGAAGGTCGACCTCAGACGCGAGGATCGCGTGTTGGCTGCGGCCCGCTGGACCAATCTGATGTTGAAGCCGCCGTCGGAGGCGCTCGGCGCGCTGATCGTCGCGATGAGCGGCAACCGCAAACTCTGCGACGAGTTCACCGAGAACTTCAACTACCCGGAGATCCAGTGGGACCGCCTCGCCACGCCGCAGCGCATTCGAGCCTGGATCGAGCGCCTGTCATCGCCTACTGTGAGCCGCCGCGGGCCGCGAACACACCATCGTTGACCGCTGAATCGTCCAGGGAATACAGTGAGGCGAGAATCGGCATGCGGGGTCGGAACAGCTAGCAATGAGAACGATCAGGACCTACCCGACGAGGCTCGATGCGGATTTGGCGAGGATCGCTCTGGAAGCCGCCGATATACCCGCGGTCGTCGTCGGCATAGGTCTGGGCATGGAAGGCGGCGCATCAGGTGTGCAACTACTGGTGCCGGACGATCGCGTCGATGCGGCGCTGAAGATCCTGAGACAGCAAGAATCCGCGTGAGGTCGCGGCTCAACCCTGCTATCCGGGGATCCGAGATCGCAGAACCCGTAGCCGCTAAGCTCTCCGCGCCTCGATCACGGCGACCGGCGACTTCGTGGGAGTCACGCCGGCCGGCTCGAGCTCCGCGCGGCGGAACAGCTCGGCGTACTCCGCGGGCGTGCGCTCCTTGCCGGTGAGGCACACCAGCATGTTGATGTCGAGCAGAGCCGAGAACGGCGAGCCGCCGCTCTCGAGGAGCGGTAGCTCGACGACAGCCACGCGCGCGCCCGGGGCCATCGCCTCACGCACGCGGCGGAGAATCCTCACGCATTCCTCGTCGCTCCAGTCGTGGAGGATGTGCTTGAGAAGGTACAGGTCGCCTCCGGCCGGCACCGACTCGAAGAAGCTGCCGCCGACGCGCTCGACGCGGTCCGCGACGCCGAGCTCCTTCAGCGTCGGCTGCGCGAGCGCGACCACATCCGGCTGATCGAACAGGATTCCCCGCGCCTCAGGCACTCGCTTCAGCACCGCGGCGAGGAACGCGCCGTGCGCGCCGCCCACGTCGACGACCAACCGCGTGCCTTTGAACGAGTAGGCTCCGAGGACCTCCCGCACTTCCGTTCCGGACATGGCGGTCATGTTCTCGGAGAACAGCCGCCCGTCCTCGGGATTCTTGTCGCGGTAGTAGTCCCAGGGATTGCGCAGTCCGAAGACCTTCTCGAACGCCGGCTTTCCGGTTCGGATGCAGTCGTCGAGCTGGCCCCAGCAGGCCCAGTGCACCGTGTCGACCTCCGAGGCAATGGCGGCGCGCATCGAGCCCGGAACTCCCGAGCGCAGGCACTCCCCGAAGGGGGTGAGTCCGAAGCGGCCGCCGGGCTCCTTGGTCAGCACTCCGACCGAGACGACCGCTCGCATCAGCCGATAGAGAGCCGCCTCATCGGCTCCAAGAGCCGGCGCGAGCTCGCGGGCCGTGCGCGGTCCGCCGGCGAGCCGATCGGCAATGCCGAGCCGGGCGACCGCCCCGACGGCACGCGCCGCCCACATGCCGCCGATGAGCTCGAGAATCCTTGCCGGGGGCGGCGGGCCCTGAGGCGCGGCTCGCGGTACGGCTCGCGATGCACCCGGCGGTGCCGCGCGCGACGCGGACTTGCGCGCGGCTCGCGCTGTCGAGCGCAATGACCGTCGCGGTGCGGCCTTGTGTGCAGCTCGCGCCGCGGTCTTGCGCGCCGTACGATGAGCGGGCTTTGCCCGGGCCTTGCGTGCGCTTTTCGTTGTGTATCTGCGCGAGGGCTTCGCGGCGGGCTTCGCAGGGATGTTCATTCTATGCTCCTCGAACGGTAGAGACAGTGGGCGGGCGCATGAAAGGCTCGCACGCTCGGAAACGTCACCCGGAATCGACCGCGGCGACCCACTCGGGCTCTGCGTGACGAAAGCCCCGCTCGGGCAGAGCGAGCACGAGGACCGCCGCGGTGAGGTACAGCGCGAAGATCACGGCGAAGGTCGCCATGGGGTTCGCGCCGGCGATGAGCGCGATCGCGAAAGTCGGGATGAAGAAGCCGCCTCCGGTCTGCAAAAGGCTCACGATACCCCCGGCGCTGCCTCCGTAGATCGTGCCGATCTCGCGCAGCATGACTGGGAGCGGTAGGGTGAGCGTCAGCATGCCGTTCGTGAGAAACGTGCCGAGCAGGACGCAGATCCAGGTCGCCGGCCCGAAGGGAACGACGAGCGCCGCGAGCAGCAGGGCCGCTCCCACGACGACCACCGAGGCGAGCCAGATCCTGATGCCGGGTATCCCTCGAAGGATCATCGGCACGATCGAAGAGCCCAGCGCGCCACCCAAGCCGAGAGGAATGCCCAGAAGCCCCGCGTTGACGGGGCTCACGCGCTTCACCTGAGCCAAGGCGCCGGGCAGGTCACCCGAGGTGCCCACGACCGCCGCGAAGAAGAACAATGCGGCGACGCCCGCAAGCCACACGTGCCGGTTGCGCGCCGCGATGCCGAGGAACTGTAAAGTCCGCTGGGGTGGTGGATCGGGCTGCCCCGAGGGCTTCGCCCTGAATCCGACGAGAAACCAGACCGTGGAGGCGGCGAACAGCACCCAGGCGAGCGTGAAGACCCCCGTCAGGGACGCCGAGAGGGGTGCGGTCGCCTCCCCGAAGCCGACGCCGAGACCCGCGCTCGCGATGAACACGCCCATCGCGAGCGGCATGTGCTGGGGCTTGAACCAAGTGCCGAGAATCTTCGGGCCGAGCGCGTTGACGAATGCCATTGCGAAGCCGAACAAGAGCATCCAGACGAACAGGCTCACGAAGCCCGACGAGGCGTAGGCCCGGCCGATGATTCCGGCGCAGCTCACGACGAGCAGCGCGCTGCCGACCGCTCTCGTCCCGAACCGGTCCGCCATCATCCCGACGGGAATGCCGAACACGAAGTTCATGAGAAACGGCGCGAACGCGCACATCGCGAATTCCATGGGGCCGAGGCGAAGAGCGGCTGAGAGGCTCCCGATCACGCCCGCAAGCTGGAACTCCGCGAAGTTGGTCATGAAGAACAGGAACCCCATGATGGCGAGAATCATCCATCGATAGGGGTCTTCACCGTGGCGCGTCGGGTTCATAGTGCGGCGCTTTGCCCTACGATAGCTCCGCCACCCGCCGGTTTCCGTATGGCTTTGAATCGCCTGCGACCCAAGCGATCTCCCGCCAGGCAAACGCAGGCAGGACCGTCAGCCACCTGCGGCATACGGCTTCGCCGTGATGCCATAAAACAACTGCAACTGGCACGGTTGCTTCGAGTCATGAGTCCGCGGGCGCAGGCCCGAGCAGACGAGGACCCCTTCCGAACGTTGCGCCGGATGTGTAGAGGCGTCGTTGACGGCAGATGACAGATCGAATTGCCCCGTACAGTCGGCGTGCGGGCATGGGAACCTGAAAAAGGCGCGGGCAGGCGGGTGCATTATGTGCAGCTGGAACGCCGGAGCCCTCGAGCTCCCATCCTCGAATCTCAACTCCAGGCGCAGCTCCTCGAGTGCCGGAAACACCACTCTCAGCGCCCGGGCTGCCGCGCGCTCACGGCGCAACCGCTCGGTGCGCTCCCGAGGCGAGTCCACGGCTGCGGCGATCGCCAGTCTCACGTCGGGTCGCCGGAGGGTGACGGTGGCAGAACCGGCTGCTCTGCTGCCTCCACTGGCCCGTCCGTGCCGGGAGAACTGCGGCGCGCGGATCGACGTTGCTGCTTCTCTTGTTGTCGCGCCTTACGCGCGAGCTCTCTCTGCTTCCTAGCGTGACGATAGTTAGCTTTGGCCACGGGCTCTCCGTTTGGCGTTGATGAGCGGTACGCCGTGTCTAAGCCCAGAATGCCGAGCGCGCACGTACACGCGATACTGTACACCACAATTCGCCGCGACGCGCGGGCGGCTGGTCCGCAGCGCCCGCCGTGCACATCCATCTCCACCACGCGCCTCCGAACGGACCGGATCACCAGGCGCAGCAGCCATCGGCGCCAAGATCTGCGAAAGCGGTCGTAACGTCGCCGGCGGAACTTCAAGGCGAGCGGGAACGATTGCGCTCGCGGTAAGCCGCAACCTTCACCTTGTTACCGCAGAGATTCATACTGCACCAGCGCCGCGCCCCCTTTTTGCTCGTGTCGCAGAAATGAACGACACACGTGGCGGATTCGCACTTGCGAACTCGGTCTTTCGGGACGACCGCGAGCAGATTCGCCACCGCTGCGGCGATCGGTGCACACACGTCGTCGGGGACTCGCGGCTCAAATACCAATCCGAGTGATAAATCCTTTCCGCCCCGGTGCACCGCCATGCGGCACGGGTGGCTCTCGAGAAGCCGGTTGAGCTCGCCGAGAAAGGTCTCGCTGATGCTCAAGCCGCCCTCCCGGCGAATGATCTCGGCGCGCAGCTTTTCGCGAAAGCTCAGGAGCCTCTTCAGAGACTGCCGTCCCTTGGCCGAATTGCGCCAACCAGGCCGCCGAGCGGGTTCCAGCACACCCGCGGCAACCAGCCAGCGCTCGAGCGCGGCCACATCGGTCAGCAACTCCTGGGGCCCGCCGGCCAGTATGAGTCTCGTGTTCAGAAAATCGAGCGCAAGCTGATTGCCGACGAACAGAAAACCGTCGACCCACTCCGCCCGCGCCTTCGCTTTGGCAACCACGACCTCACCCCTTCGGAAGAGACATATCGAATCCTGTACACCTCTATTGCATCTTTTACTGGTGTCGTCTATCTTACCCTCCCGTGTGCTCTGCGAGCCCAGCGTCACGCTCGACGCAGGCCCAGCCCGTCGCCCTTTCCGCCGGAGGACACCCTAATGACTCGGTATCAGTTCGCCACTATCAAGGGTCAGAGGCTGTTCTATCGCGAAGCCGGACCGAACACCGCCCCTACGCTCGCACTGCTGCATGGCTTTCCCAGCTCCTCGCACATGTTTCGGGATCTCATTCCACGGCTCGCCGACCAGTTTCACGTGATTGCGCCGGATTATCCAGGCTTCGGCTATAGCGATGCGCCCGCGGCCGATCGTTTCGCCTACACGTTCGATAATCTTGCCGCATTCACCGAGGAGCTGTTGCTCGGCGCCCTGGGTTTGCAGAGATTCAGCATCTACGTACAGGATTATGGTGCGCCGGTCGGCTACCGGATCGCCAATAGGCATCCCGAGGCGATCGAAGGGATTGTCGTTCAGAACGGCAATGCCTATGCCGAAGGCATCGGTGCCGCGTTCGAGCCGATGAAGCCTTTCTGGAAACACCGCAGCGCGGAAACCGAAAAACCCGTTCGCGCGTTGCTCACCCGGGAAACCACATTCTTCCAGTATACGCACGGCGTGCGGGATCCGGCACGAATCAACCCGGATGCCTACACCGTCGATCAGCTGTTCCTCGACAGGCCGGGCAACGACGCCATCCAGCTCGATCTCCTCCACAATTATCAGTCGAATCTCGCTCATTACGAGAACTGGCACGCCTATTTTCGCGAGCACCAGCCGAGGATGCTCATCGTCTGGGGAAAGAACGACCCATTCTTCACGGAAGACGGCGCAAGGGCGTATCAGCGCGATTTGCCGAAGGCGGAGCTTCATTTCATCGATACCGGGCACTTCGCGCTCGAGGACTCGGCGGATTTCATTGCCGAGCGCATCCGGGCGTTCTTCGGCTGAACGAGCGGAGAGGCTGCCACCGTGATATCGAGCGCTCGTGCACCCGAGCGAATTCGAGCCAACGTACCGGCAAATGCCGTTTGACCACGCCGTTTCGATCGTCTTGATTACGTCGCAGGAGATCGCGCCATGAGAGCTTCCGTCGCTGTGGTTACCGGCGCAAGCCAAGGCATCGGGCGTGCGACCGCGATTCGTCTCGCTCGGGAGTTCTCAGCCATCGCCCTTGCGGCCCGCAGCGCCGCGGCGCTCGGCGAAGTGGCCGAGGCAGTGAGAGCAGGTGGCGCCGAGCCGCTCGTTTGCGACCTCGACCTGAGCGATCCGGGCGCCCCGAACACGCTCGTCGGGCGTACGCTCGAGCGCTTCGGGCGGATCGATGCGATACTGAACATTGCCGGAGCCGTTCCACAGATCGCTCTGTTTGAAATGACGGACGAGCAATGGAATGCCGGAATGGAACTGAAGCTGCACGGCGCGCGCCGCCTGACGATAAGGGCGTGGAACGCGTTGAAGCGGTCCCAGGGATCGGTGGTGTTCATGTCGGGGAGCGCCTCACTCGATCCGAAGCCGGCATTCGCAGCGGTTGCCGCCACGAACGCCGCGATTACCGCCCTCGCGAAGGCATTCGCCGAACAGGGCATAAAGGACGGTATTCAGGTCAACAGCGTCGTTCCGGGCCCCGTGATGACCCGGCGACGGCGCTCCTTTCTCGAGAAGTGGGCGCCGGAGCATGGAATGAGTGTCGAGGAGGCAATGGAAAGATTCCCCCAGGAAATCGGCATCAGCCGCTATGGTCGGCCGGAGGAGATTGCGGAACTATTGAGCTTCATGGTATCGCCCGCCGCAAAGTGGCTCACCGGAGCGTCGTTGCGCATGGACGGCGGCGAGGTGAAGGGAATCTAAGGCACGTAATCGCTTCGTGACACGCCGCGCGATCGAGGGCCGGCACAAGCAAGAATCCAGGCCGGGATCAGACGGGGTAATACCGCATGGACGAGCCCTCCTTCTCCTTTCGCACAAGTCCGCGCTTGATCAGCGTGTTGCGCGGACCATCGGACTGTTCTATCCGCAAAAGCCGATTGAGTTCCGAGGGCCGTATACCCGGGCGTGCCCTGATCAACGAAAGAACCTTTTCCGTGAGTCCGCTCGAGCGACGCCGTTCCGTGGAAAGCCATAAGGGGCGCAAGCGCTCATCGCCGCGATCCACCGCGGCTGCGCTGGTCTCGTAGACATCTGAGAGTTTCGGGGGCAAACCGAAGCAGGAGGGCTATGTGCAATCGGGGCCCGGCGTGCCCTACCGCAGCTCCCGGAACAGGTGCACGTGCGCGGCACTGACGCGCAGCAGCTCGTCGTGGCCCCTGACCTTCACCTCCAGGGTGCCGCGGAAGGAGCGGTAGATGGTGTCGATGGCGCCGACGTTGACCACCACGCTGCGGTGAATCTGCCAGAACACCTGCGGATCGAGCTTCTCCCGCATCTGGCGCAGGGAGGCGTTCATCAGGAAGGAGCCGTGCGGCGTGACCACGGTGGTGTACTTGGTGTCCGCCCGCAGGTAGGAGATCTCGGCCACTGCCACCACGCGCAGCTCCGATCCGTGCGGCACCGTCAGCCACTTGATGTACTTCGACTCCGCCGGCGCCATGTCCTTCAGCAGCTCGGCGATGCGGCTGAGGTCCGCGGGCGGCTCCGCGAGGCGCGTGCGCAGGCGCTCGACGGTGAGCCTCAGGCGCGGCACCGAGATGGGCTTCAGCACGTAGTCGAGCGCCCCTTGCTCGAAGGCCGAGACGGCGTACCGATCGAAGGCGGTGATGAACACTACATGGGCCTGGCCGTTCAGGCGTTGCGCCACCGTGAGACCGTCGAGGCCCGGCATCTGGATGTCGAGAAAGAAGACATCGGGCCGGAAGCGCTCGACGGCGGCCAGAGCTTCGACGCCGTCACCGACCTCCGCCACGATGCGCAGATCCGGCCACACCTGCCCCAGGATCTCCCGGATCTCCTGCCGGATCGGCGGTTCGTCCTCGGCGATGACGGCCGCGGGAGCGGTCATGCGTGCACTTCCCGGCATGCGTGCGGCGGGGTCACGGACGGGCTTCACGCTTGCCGGCCGCGGCGGTCCGCACCGTTCCCGGTGCCGCAATTCCCACGGTGGCCACCCCCGCGCTGCACACGACGCTTTCGCGTAGCCGCGTGATGAGCCGGTCGAGCGCGTGATCGGCGTCCGGCTGTGCCGCCGCATAACGGTCGCGTACTTCCGCTAGCTCCCGCAGCACCGCGGCAGGGTCCACCTGCATCTGGGCGGCCGCCAGGCGCGAGGCGAGCAGGCTCCGCTCGTCCGTGAGGCGCGCCAACTCCCCGGCGCGCACACCGGCCAGGACGCGCTGTGCGCTCCGGCGGTTGAGGTACACCAGCAGCGCCGTGCTCCATCCCCCCGCGGAGAAGGCGAAGTACTGGAACTGCCCGAACCCACGGTCCGGACTGAAGACGCCGAGCCAATCGTTGATGCCCCACTGGATCGCGGCCGTGGCGCCTGTGATGCTGATCAGCGCGATCGTGAACGCGTGCCAGATCCCCCATCCGCGACGCACGGCCTGGTCGGCCGCGAGCGCCGCCAGCATCACGTACAATGCACATAGCGCCTGCACGATCAGCACGGGTAGGAAGCGCGGCTGCCCGGGTCCCACGCGCTCCAGCCAGTACTGCACTGCGAGGGCTGCCCCCAGCACCTGGACGATGAGCACCGCCTTCCAGGTGAGCGCACGCACCACGGCCGCCGCGAACACGCTCGCGGAGTGCAGACGGAAGGCCGCAGACTTCACCGGCGTTTCCACGGGCACCTCACAGCGCCGGCACCGCGATGCAGGCGACCACGCCGCGCGGCTCGGCGGGCTTCAGCGACAGCACGGCCCGCGGTCCGTACGTGAGCAGCAGCCGCTGACGGATATTCGCAAGGCCCGTGCCATGGCCATGGCGCGCGTCGAGGCCCTGGCCCGAATCCGCGACCTTCAGCAGCAGCGACTCCCCTTCGGCGGCGGCGCTGACGCGGATGAAGCCACCCTCGACGGAGGGACTGATGCCGTGTTTGAGCGCGTTCTCCACCAGAGTCAGCAGCATCATGGGCGGAATCCGCACCCGGCGAAGATCCTCCGGCAGCTCGACCCGGTAGGCCAGCCGCGGGCCCATGCGCGCACGGTAGATGGCGAGGTAGGCCTCGACCAGCTCCATCTCCCGCATCAACGACACCTCGCCGTCCCGCAGGCGCGGCAGCGCGGCCTCGAAGTACCGCATCAGGTGATCGAGCATCGCGACCGTCGCGGCCCGGTCGCTGCGTGCGAGCGCACGCAGCACGGAGAGGGTGTTGAACAGGAAGTGCGGCTCGATCTGCGCCCGCAGCAGCTGCAGCTGGGCGCGTTGCAGCTCGGCATCGAGGCCGGCACGCTCGATCCGCGTACGCATCAGCGCATCGGCCGCGGTGCGCGAATAGCTGTGGTAGGCGCACAGGCCGACGACCATCCCGCAGCTGAGCAGCCCATCGAGCGTATACCCCAGGGAGCGCCAGTTTGAACCGAACTCGATGCCGTCGATCACGTGCAGGCACCACCAGCCCATGGGTATGACGGCCGCGAGCAGCCACAGCAGGCGGCGAGGCCCGACCCGCGGCGCGAGATTGACCGCCACGGGTATGAGCAGCGGCCCGGGAATCATCGCGAGCGCCGAGTACCAGGCGCTGACTCCGAAGTCGTGCAGGGATCCCGAGATGCTCCCCGATGCAAGCTGGGGGAACGCGTATCCCACCGACCCCCAAAAGTTCAGCAGCAGGGACACCATGACGGCGTAGCCAAAACCGCTGTACAGGCCGCGGATGCGGTCCCACAGCAGCGGCCTGCCGCCGGGAAACCCTATGGCAACGGTGTTCATGGCCACTCCGCCGCACCGACCGTTCGAAGCTGCCTGTTGATTACATAATGGTGACGCGGCACGGCGGACCCATACTATTCGCCGCCGCGGCATCAAGTCACGCTGCACCGGCATGCGGCTCTCCGGGAAAGCAGCTTTTTCACGCGCTTCCGCCGGGGCGTCCACGCATTCATACCCGTCGGCAGGCGTTCAGTCCCGAAAGGCCCCGGTTCGTCGGAAAGTCGCGGCACGGCGGGCGGGCCGCAGCGATGCTGCAGCCTGGGCTTGGTCTCGAGGAGCGTGAGGGGCCAGCCCTGGTTTCAATCAACTATAGGGGAGCAGCGATGAAAACTTGGATAAAGTCGATGATCGCGGTCACCGCGTTCGCAGGTCTGGCCCTTTCCATGCAGCAGGCGCAGGCCGGCTGCGGAATGTCAGGCATCGCAGGGATGAAGCCCATGGCATACCTTCACGACGGCCGGGCCGGCTTCATGCGGGTGGAATACTTCGGCGAGGGCCCGTTCAACACCGCGGCCATCACCGGGCTGTGGAGGTTCGAGTTCGTGGTCACGACCGCGACCAGCAGCATCCTGAAGCAGGATCAGCTGCCGCCTCCGGGCGCGCTGGCCGACTCCGGCTTCGTCACCTGGCATGACGACGGCACCGAGCTGATGAACTCGGGACGGGCGCCGGTGAGCGGCAGCTTCTGCGAAGGGGTGTGGAAGCAAACCGGGTGGCAGACTTATAAGCTCAACCACTGGGCGCTGAGTTGGATCCCGCAGTACATGCCCGGCGTGACCACCTCCTGGACCCAGATTGCCATTCCCCCGGGCGACAGCACCTCCGAAGACGCCGCGTTCTCGTTCGTCGGCCCGACGAACATCCAGGAAACCGTCACGCTGTCCAAGGACGGCCAAAGCTACTCGGGGACGTTCGTCCTGACGCAGTATCTGGCGAAGGACAACACGCCGAATCCGCCACTGCCAACCTTCGATACTTCGGGCGGCGTGCTCCTCACCATCACCGGCACGGTGAGCGCCACGCGCGTCACGCCCTAGACCGGCAAAACCACGTTTTTGCCGGCCGAGCAGCAGGCCGCCAGGCGACTTTCTGCAATCGGGCCAAGACCCCCTCGTCGGGCTGCTGCCGCGGAACCTTACGCGTCGGCGGCCCGATTCTTTTTCGGAAGCTCCCAAGCGGCAGTTTTCCCACTCTTCATCGATCCCAAATCGCCGCACTGGGCAGCAGCGCCACGCCCCGGAATTCGCGGCCTCTCAAGCCGCTGCGGATGGCTCAAACGCCTGCTCGGCGCGTGCCACAAATGCCTTCAGCGCGCTCGTCGCAACAGCATCGTGCCGGCGCAAGAACACGGTGTCGGCGATTGCCTCTGCACTGGGTGGTCTCAGGATGGCGAGGTCCGCTGCCGAGCTCGTCTTTTCCACAAGGGCGCGAGGCAGCATCGTGATGCCGAGCCCGGCACCGACGCAGGCAAATATCGCCTCCAACGTGCCAAACTCCAGTATCCGCGGTGCCGGGGCGCCAAGCCTGGCCAACAGCGCTTCGAGCCGCTGTCTATAGGAGCAGCCGGCCCGCAGCACCACGACACGCACATCGCCGCCGCGAACGATGGCCTGTAGGGATTTCACGCCGGGGGCCGCCACCAGCGCCAGCTCCTCGCGAAACATCGAACGCACGGCCAGCGCGGGGTCCACGACGGGTCCACAAACGAAGGCGCCGTCGATACTTCCCTGCCGCACCAACTCGATCAACTCACAGGTCGTTCCCGTTCGCAGCGTCAGATCGACCTTCGGGTAGGCGGCTGCGTAATTCGCCAGCAAGGGTGCGAGACGCAATGCCGCTGTGGTCTCGAGCGAGCCGATGACCAACCCGCCACGAGGTACAGCATCATCGCGGACGGCTCGCTCCGCATCACGCAGCAACCGCGGGATGCTTTGCGCGTACGGCAACAGCCGCCGGCCTTCGTCGGTCAGCGAGACACCTCTGGCGTGCCGCTCGAACAAACGGCAGTCGAGGCTCTCCTCCAGGGCGCGGATACGGGCTGTGATGTTCGACTGCACCGTATGCAGTTCCGCCGCCGCGCAGCCCATGACGCCCAAGCGCGCCACGGCCTCGAATATCCGCAAGTCCGCTATATCCATGCCATCGTTCTCAAAAAGTGATGGCAATGATCATAAACCATCATTGGCTGGAATGAACGCGGTATCGGATCATGTCGCTGAGCCACCGCTCACCGATCGACCCATGACGGCCACACCCCGCATTACCGCCGCGCGCTCTGCCAGCCTGCCGCGCTTCGTGATCGGCGGGCTCGGTGCGCTGGCTGTCGCGATTGGCATCGGCCGTTTCGTCTACACCCCGATCCTGCCTTCGATGGTGGCGGCGCTCGGATTGTCGAAGCTCGCCGCGGGCCTGATCGCCTCTGCGAACTTCGCGGGCTATCTCGCCGGCGCCATCCTGGTCGCCGGCTCGCGGTTGTCTGCCCGCAGAGGGGTCTTGGCCGGTCTGCTGGTGAGCGCCGTCACGACGGGCGCAATGGGCTTGGCGCGCAGCGTAATGCCGTTCGTGATTCTGCGCGCCGTGGGCGGCATGGCGAGCGCCGTCGTTCTCATCCTCGCTTCGGCGGCGGTCCTGCAGAACCTCGCGGAAATCAATCGCTCCGAGCTGAATGTCGTACTGTTCGCAGGAGTCGGGACCGGAATCGTGAGCTCCGCCCTGCTGGTGAGCGCCTTGCGTGCAGTCGGGTTTGGGTGGTCGGGACTCTGGATCGCCAGCGGAGCGCTTTCCTTGCTCGGAGTGGGGGCGAGCTGGAGCTCGATCCCCAACTGCACTCGGCATCCTGCGCCGCCGAAGGCTGACCCTCAGCCCCTGGATCGGCGATTTACGCGGCTGGTCGTTGCATACGGACTCTTCGGGTTCGGTTATATCATCACCGCTACCTTTCTGGTCGCCGTCGTGCGCTCGAACCCGGGCACTCGTGCGATCGAGCCGATGGTGTGGGTGGTCTTCGGAGTCGTGGCGATACCTTCGGTCTTTCTATGGGGGGCAGCCGGGCGCCGATGGAGCGCTCCCCGCGCGTTCGCTCTGGCGGCACTGGTCGACGCGCTCGGTGTGCTGGGCACGGTCCTTTGGCGGAGCAACACCGGGGTATTCCTGGGCACTGTGCTTGTCGGCGGCACTTTCATGGGACTGACCGCACTCGGCCTGGCGCAGGGCCGGGAGCTTGCGAGGAATAACTCGCAGCGCGGACTCGCCCTGATGACCGGCGCATTCGGTCTGGGGCAGATCGTGGGACCAACTTTTGCCGGTGCGCTGTCGGATCGGCTGGGGAGCCTCACGGTTGCCTCGGTGACGGCCGCCGCGGCGCTCATCGCCGCCGCAGTCCTGGTCGCGACATGACACAAAGGAGGAAGCCGTGAACGCGAGCGCCATCGACCGAGCCCAAGAATTCTGCCAGCGCTTTCGTTTGACCGCGCCGATCCTGCAAGCACCCATGGCCGGCGCATGCCCGGTATCTCTTGCTGCTGCCGTTGCGAATGCGGGCGGGATGGGTGGCCTCGGCGCGGTGCTGACGGAGCCCGCGGGCATCGCTGCCTGGGCCGCCGCCTTCCGCGCCGAAAGCAAAGGGCCTTTCCAAATCAACTTGTGGATTCCGGATCCGCCGCCCCAACGCAATGCGCGCGCCGAAGAGCGGCTACGAGCCTTCCTTGACGGGTGGGGTCCTTCAGTACCGCCTGCGGCGGGCGACGCGACACCGCCGGATTTTACGGCGCAGTGCGCGGCGCTGCTCGCTGCGCGGCCCGCGGCCGCTTCATCGATCATGGGGCTCTTTCCTGCGGAGTTCGTCAGCGAACTCAATTCTATCGGGATCCCTTGGTTCGCCTGCGCAACCACGCTGGCCGAGGCACAGGCGGCGGAGGCGGCGGGCGCGAGTGCTATCGTTGCGCAAGGTTTCGAGGCGGGCGGCCACCGCGGCAGCTTCGAGGCCAACGAAGCGGAGCACAGAGCGATCGGCCTCTTCGCGCTGTTGCCGCGACTCGCCGACCACGTGTCGATCCCGATCATTGCAGCCGGCGGAATCGGCGACGGTCGAGGTGTGGCGGCCGCATTACTTCTTGGCGCCAGTGCCGTGCAGATAGGAACCGCGTTTCTGCGCTCTCCGGAGGCGCAAATCAACCCGGCTTGGTCCGACGCGCTCGCCGACCTCGAGCCGGAAAGAACCCTGCTCACTCGCGCCTTCTCCGGCAGAGCCGGACGTGCGATCGCCAATTCCTACATTCGAGCCACGACCGCGCCCGGCGCCCCTTCACCCGCCCCTTACCCCGTGCAGCGGGGCCTCACCGGCCCGATGCGCCGTGCAGCTTCGGCTGCGCACGATATTCAACGGATGCAGGCTTGGGCTGGCCAGTCAGCGTGGTTGGCGCGCACGGAGCCGGCCGGGGCGATCGTGAATCGTATCTGGGGGGATGCGAGACAGAGGCTCGCCATCGCGTCTTGACGGTGTGAGCGCGCCGCTTCGAGATAGTCGAGATGCCTGAGACGAAGCGGCGGGCAACGCACATGCGCGGAGCCGCAGTGTGACTGTCGGTCCGCGTTCGTCGTGGCAACCGATGCGGGGCGCGAGGCGCTGCCAAGGCTGGCAGTAGAGCTGGCGGTAGCCGCGTACGAATTTCGTGCCCAGGCCATCCGCCGGTGGCCGACTTCCTTTCGCTGCCCGTGGCAGTTGACGACCCTTGTGGACGCTCGCGCGAGACGACTTTCGGGCTCATAGATCATGGAGTTCAGGGCACTCTAAGTCCCCATCTGCCCGTACTCAGGCTTACCGCCGCGCTCGAATCGGTAGTACGTGCCACCCTTGCCGCTCGCGACCGACTTCACCTGTTTGAGCGCCGCCGGTACCGTACCGCTGCCGAAGAGCCGCTTGCCGGACCCGAGCACCACCGGGAAGATAAACAGCCGATACTCGTCGATCAGGTCGTTCTTCAGCAGCGTCTGAAGCACCTCGGTGCTGCCCCACGTATGCAGTGTCCGGCCGGGCTGCTGCCGGAGCTTCCGGAGTTCAGCGACCGCGTCGCCCTTGATCAGGCTGGAGTTGTTCCAGGTGACGCGCTCGAGGCTGCGCGACAGCACGTACTTGGGCCGCGAGTTGAGCGCGGTAGCGATAGAGTTATTGGGGTCGGTGACCTTGGGCCAATAATGGGCGAAGATGTCGTAGGTCTTGCGCCCGAGCAAGAAGCCGTCGGCGTCCGCGAACCCCTCGATCACCAGCTGGCCCATGACATCGTCGACATAGGGGGCCTGCCAGCCTCCGTGCGAGAAGCCGCCCTCTGGATCCTCGTCCGGACCGCCGGGAGCCTGCATGACGCCGTCCAGGGTCAGAAATGCATTCACGATGATCTTGGGCATACCTCGTCCTCCACCATAAAGACGAACCAGACCGGCTCAAACCCATAGGCTGGGCACGATCCTAAGCAGCCGCTCGTCGTTCGGGACAGCAGGCCTTCAACGTTTTATTCAGGTATCTCTTGCTCTCTTGGGTAGCCTGACAGCAAACACCTAGTTACAAGTGTATATCGGTTCAGCCAGCATGCCGCTTCACCACATCGGCTGAGCTCTCCATCATGCGTGCGCCTCGCTTCGCGCTGGAGATCCAGATACCGCCGCCCCGCCAGCGTCTCTTTCGTCGCTCGCTTCACACCACGATCTCGAGAGCCTGACGAACGGCCCGCTCCGCTCCGTGAAAGTGCTTTGCCATTTCGATCAGGACAGCCGGCTTGGCGCCCCGGCGAAGCCACCGACGAAGCGCTTGGCAGTACGCCCCAGCGGCCGGATACCAAGTGCCGGAACCGCAAAGGAAATGGTTGGCGGAGAGAGAGGGACTCGAATCAAGCCGACCCTCGTTGATTTTGCTGATACTTTCGACCACGGCGATTTTCGATACCGTCAAAGATACCCGCAAGGCGACTGGGACCTGTCCAGGGCGACGCTCGCAGTGCCCGCAAGGCAACCTTCAGGTCCGATTCATTCGGGATCACATTGCACGACGCCAGGGCGGATATCGGGCGCCACGTTCGGGAGCGCGGCCTGCACACGGCAGGTACCTGAAGCGTGGCAGAGCTCGCGTCGCGAGCTCAAGCCGCGAGTGCGCGGCGGCGCAATGCAGGAATTTCCGGTCAGACGGCCAGGTGCCGGTGCACGATCTCGTCGGTGAGATCGCCGATCCCGCCGGACTCGACCAGCCGGCCCTTGTCGAGGATGTAGAACCGGTCGGCCACGCGACGCGCGAACGGGAGTTTCTGCTCGACGAGGAGCACCGTGACGCCGGCGCGGCGCAGCTGGATGACGACATCGCCGATCTCGTGAACGATGTTGGGCTGGATGCCTTCGGTCGGCTCATCGAGGATGAGCAGCGTCGGCTCGATCACCAGCGCCCGGCCGATGGCGAGCTGCTGCTGCTGGCCGCCGGAGAGATCCCCGCCCCGGCGATGCAGCATCTTGGCGAGTACCGGGAAGAGGTCGTAAACCCGCTGCGGGATCGCGCGCGCGCGGTCCTTGCGGGCCTCGAGCCCGATGCGCAGATTCTCCTCCACGGTGAGCTGGGAGAAGATCTCCCGGCCCTGCGGCACGTAGCCGATGCCGATCCGCGCCCGCACATGCGCCGGCTGGCTCCTCAGCGCGCGGTCCTGGAAGCCGATCTCGCCGCTCGCGGCCGGCAGCAGTCCCATGACGCACTTGAGCAGCGTCGTCTTGCCCATGCCGTTGCGGCCCATGAGGCAGGTGCACGAGCCTTCGGGAACGGAGAGCCCCACGTCCCACAGCGTATGGCTGCCTCCGTAGAAGTGGTTGAGATTCTCGACGCTCAGCATGCCGGTCGGTCACTCGCCCAGGTAGACGTCGATGACTTTCGGATCCGATTGCACCTGGTCGATGCTACCCTCGGCGAGCACGCGGCCCTCGTGGAGCACCGTCACCGTCCGCGCAATCGAGCGCACGAAATCCATGTCGTGCTCCACCACCA
>JASHSR010000532.1 GCA_030038645.1 Gammaproteobacteria bacterium | reverse complement strand
GCCGTGCCGTGGCCCGGGAAGGTCCAATGCGCGCTCGCCGGCAGCGCCGCGGCGAGCTGCAGGACCAGGCGCAGGCCGCCGTGCGGCCGGGAGCCCGCTCGAACGGCCTCGACCACGCCCTGCGCGCGCGGCAGGCGCGCGGAGGGACGGAGCCTCGTGTGGCTCAAATCGACGACGATGCGGTGCGGATGCGCGAGGGTGAAGAGCTTGTAGCTCGTCGCCCGGGACAAATCGATGCTCAGCGCCGCGGCATCTGCCGAGGTCGAAAGGCTCACGTCGCGCACGGTAGTGCTCGCGAGCGCCGGCGCCGAGGCGAGTGCCGCTAGCGATGCAAAAAGCGACAGAGCGAGCGCCACGGGGATGACCCATGGCTTCTCGAGAACTGCACGATCCCCCGGCACGCGTCTCTCGGTCATTCCAGCGTGGAATCAGGTGACTCAAGACCAGAAAGTCGCGGCTAATCATCGGCTTCTGGGCTTATCTTGCAGCCTAATCTACGTGGACCGCGCGCGAAATTCAACTGCTCCCTCGAGCCAGGAGACGCCGAGCGGGGTTCTAGCGGCCGCGGCGACGGCATGCTCGGCTCGAGAGGACACACTCAGTGTGACGGCAAGGTCCGCCGAAGGCAGGTACCCGGCGCCCCGCTCCGGCCACTCGATGAGCCAGACATGGTGGGGACGGGCGAGGTCGCGCAGGCCGAGCGCCTCGAGCTCCTGTGGCTCGCGCAGGCGATAGAGATCCACGTGAACCGCGACGACATCCGCGAGCTCGTAGCATTCGAGCAGCGTGAACGTCGGGCTGCGCGCGGGATCCGCGAGACCGCGACGCCGAAGGAATCCCCGGGCGAGCGTCGTCTTGCCGGCTCCGAGCTCGCCGCTCAAATAGAGGATCGCGGGCCCCTGCGCCGGTGGCGGCAGGGCGTCGGCGAGCGCGGCGCCGATCGCTTCCGTCTCGCCGGCCGAGCGAGTGAGCGTGCGCCACTCGGCGCCGATGGCTGTCGTCGATTCCGGCTGCCTCACGGGCTCACGCGGGGTCACGGGATGACGCAGTGTCAGAGGTTCACGCAGGACCGCAGCTCGCGCGCGACATCTCCCGCGAGCAAGCCTCGCTCGCCGCCGCGCGCCACCGCATCTCCGCTCATGGCATGAACCAGCACGGCGACCCGCGCGGCGAGCCAGAGGTCGCCGCATTGCGACAGCACCCCCGCCGTCGCGCCGGTGAGCACATCGCCCATCCCGGCGCTCGCCATGCCGGGGTTGCCTCGCTCGCAGAGGCCCGGAATCCGATTCTGCGAGCCCACGAGGGTCCCGGCGCCCTTCAACACGACGACGCCCCCGTAGCGCTCGACCAGCCGCTCGAGCGCTACGAGGCGATCGCGCTGAATCTCGCTCGCCCGCATCCCGAGCAGTCGCGCGGCCTCACCGGGGTGCGGCGTGAGGATCCAGTTGTCCCGGCGCCGCGGCCCCTGCTCGGCGATCAGGTTGAGCGCGTCCGCATCGACCACGAGCGGCTTGTCGCAGCGCAGAACCGCCTCGAGCATGCGGGATGCCCACTCGCCTCGCCCGAGGCCGGGGCCGATCGCGACCACGTCGGCGCGCTCGATCGCGGCGGGCAGCACGCTCGCGTCGGTCAGCGAGAGACAGATGAGCTCGGGACGGCCGGCGGCGATCGCGACGACGTTCTCCGGAGCGACGGCCACCGTGACCAGGCCCGCGCCGACTCGGAGAGCGGCTTCTCCTGCCAGGCGCACGGCGCCGGGCATTCCGGCGCCTCCGCCCACGATGAGCGCTCGCCCGAAGTCGCCTTTGTGCGCCGCGCGGGCGCGCCGAGGCAGGGCGGCGGCGATCTCCGCCTCGATGATGCGCTCGAGGCGCGGCGTGAACTCCGGTGTGGACGGAACGGGCACCTCGAGGTCGTCGAAGAAGATGGCCCCGGCGTACTCGGGGCCGCTGCCGATGTAGAGCCCAGTCTTGAGCGCGACGAACGTCACCGTGCAGTCGGCGCGAACGGCCGCGCCGAGCGGCTCGCCGGTATCGCTGTCGAGGCCGGAGGGAACGTCGAGCGCAAAGATCGGGCGCGAGGCCGCGTTGATCGCGCCGATGACCGCCGCGGCGTCCGCACGCACGGCGCTGTGCAGTCCCGTGCCGAGCACCGCATCGACGAGCACCTCGCCGTCCTTCAAACGGTCGGCGTCGAACGCGAGGACCTGTCCGCCGCTCGCGGCGAAGTCGGCGTACGCTTGCCGCGCATCGCCCTTCAGGCTCTCCGGCGGCACGGCGGCGAGCGCCGCGACCCGCAGGCCGGCGGCCTGCGCAAAGCGCGCGAGCACATAGCCGTCTCCGCCGTTGTTGCCGCCGCCGCAGACGATCGCGATGCGATGGCAGGTGGGCCAGCGGGTGCGCAGGAAGCGCAGCGCCGACTCCCCGGCGCGCTTCATGAGCGTGTAGCCGGGAACGCCGAGGTCACGGATCGCATGGGCGTCGAGCGCGCGGACCTGGGCGGCGGAGTACAGCGAAACGGGCAGTGCCATCCCGCGATTATACTGAGGCCGTATGACGACCCCGGGGGACTTCTCCGAGCTCGATCTGTCCGCCGTCAAGCGCGAACTCGTTGCGCGTGCGCGCGAGCTCGGCTTCCACGGCCTCGGCGTCTCGGGCATCGAGCTCGAGGAGGACGAGCGGCATCTCGTGCGCTGGCTCGCCGCCGGCTACCACGGCGGGATGCACTACATGGAGCGGCACGGCCTGAAGCGCAGCCGTCCGGCCGAGCTCGCGCCGGGCTGCGTGCGCGTCGTGAGCGTGCGCATGAATTACTGGCCGCGCGAGGCGCGCGACCCGCTCTCCGTGCTGCGGGACGGCGAGCGCGCCTACGTGTCCCGTTACGCTCTCGGCCGCGACTACCACAAGGTGATGCGGCGCGCGCTCGCCCGGCTCGCCGAGGAGCTCCGCGGCCGCATCGGCCCATTCGGATACCGCGTCTGCGTGGACAGCGCCCCGGTGCTCGAGAAGGCGCTCGCGCGCTCGGGCGGGCTCGGCTGGATCGGCAAGCACACCAATCTCCTCGCGCGCGATGCCGGCTCGTGGTTCTTCCTCGGCGAGATCCTGACGGACCTGCCTTTGCCCATGGATGCCCCGACGGGCAGCCACTGCGGCACTTGCGAGGCCTGCATCGCGGCCTGCCCCACGCGCGCCATCGTCGCGCCCTACCGCCTCGATGCGCGGCGCTGCATCTCCTACCTCACGATCGAGAGCCAGGGAGCGATTCCCTCGGAGTATCGCGAGGCGATCGGCAATCGCATCTATGGGTGCGACGACTGCCAGCTCGTGTGCCCGTGGAACAAGTTCGCCCGGGACGCGAGCCATCCGGACTTCAAGGTTCGCCACGGCCTCGATGCGCCGCGGCTCGCCGAGCTCTTCGCTTGGACCGCGAGCGAGTTCGACGAGCGGATGCGCGGCTCGGCCATCTATCGCATCGGCTACGAGCGCTGGTCGCGCAACATCGCGGTCGCGCTCGGCAATGCGCCGAGCTCCGCGAGCGTCGTCGCGTCCCTGCAGCGGCGCCGCGAGGACGCCTCGCCGCTCGTTCGCGAGCACGTCGCGTGGGCGCTCGGG
>JASHSR010000052.1 GCA_030038645.1 Gammaproteobacteria bacterium | reverse complement strand
GGGCCCGAGCGGGTGGAGCTGCTGCGCGCCTGCCTACGCGCCCAGCGCAAGAGCATGATCGAGCGCTTCGGTCCCTACCTCGAGCTCGCGACGCTCGCGGAGACCGTCGCGACTCCGGAGCTGGCGGTCTACGCCTCGGACCAGCTCATCCGCGATCTCGCGGTGTGGTACCACATCGCCTGGATCGGCGAGACCGTGCGGCGCTCGGACGTGCGGATCACGGCGCTCACCGAGCAGGGCAGGGACTTCAGCGACGCGCAGCGCCGCGAGCTGCTCGCGCTCGTCGGGGAGCTCCTCGGCAGCGTCATCCCGCGCTTCAAGCGGCTGCGCGAGCAAGGTCGCTGCGAGCTCTCCGTTTCCCCCTACAGCCACCCGATCCTGCCCCTGCTGCTCGACTTCCGCGCCGCGCGCGAGTCCGTGCCCGACTCGCCCCTCCCGCGGCACGCCGCCTATCCCGGCGGCGCCGAGCGCGCTGCGTGGCAAGTCGCCGAGTCCATCCGCGTGTTCACCCGCCATTTCGGCGCGCCTCCCGAGGGGTGCTGGCCCTCGGAAGGCGCCGTGAGCGAGGCGGCGCTCGAGCTGCTCGACGCGCACGGCTTTCGCTGGGCGGCCTCGAGCGGCAACGTGCTGCGCGCGAGCCTCGCGGCGAGCGGTGCCGATCGCGACGACCCGAGCCTTTTCGACCGGTCGTATCAGCTGCCCGGCGGGCGCCTGCAATGCTTCTTCCGCGACGACCGGCTCTCGGATCTCATCGGCTTCACGTACGCCGCCTGGCACGGCGACGATGCCGCGCGGAACTTCGCGCACGAGCTCGCGGAGAGGGCGCGCGGCATCGCGGCCGGCGCCGCCGGCTCGAGCCCCGATCGGGCGGTGCTCATTGCGCTCGACGGCGAGAACGCCTGGGAGTACTACCCCTTCAACGGCTACTACTTTCTGAACGCTCTGTACGCCGCCCTCACCAGCGATCCGTCTCTCGAGCTCACGACGCTGTCCGACTGCGTGGCGCGCGGCCTGCAGCCCGTGCCTTTGCAGGGCGGGCCACCGCCCGTGCCTCTGCAGAGCGGCCCGCTGTCCGTGTCGCGACAGAGCGGCCCGCTGTCCGTGCCGCTGCAGAGCGGGTCGCCGCCCGTCCCGCTCCTTCAGGGCGAGCCGCCGCCGCGCCCGCCCGGCCTGCGCCCGCTCCCGCGCGTGGTGGCGGGCAGCTGGGTCCACGGGACACTCGCCACGTGGATGGGCGACTCGGCGAAGAACGCCGCCTGGGACTTGCTTTGTGACGCCAAGGTGGCGTTCGACGAGGCTCTCGCCCGGCAAGATCTGATCGGAGAGCGCCGCACGGCCGCCGAGCGCCAGCTCGCGCTCTGCGAAAGCTCCGACTGGTTCTGGTGGTTCGGCGACTACAATCCCGCGGACGCCGTGAGGCAGTTCGATGAGCTCTACCGCCGCCAGCTCGCCACCCTGTACCGCCTGCTCGGCCGCCCCGCGCCCGATATCCTGTCGCGTCCCATCTCGACCGGCCGCGCAGCGGCGGACGGAGCGGGCGCCATGGAGCACGGCGGCGTGATGCGCCGCGCCTCCGCGACCTGACCCGATGAGCGCGTCCCGGCGAGCGAACGATCCCCACGACCCGCGCGGCCGGGGCGACCGCCGAGCCAAGGCGCGACACCTCTACTATCGCGCGCGCCTCAATCGCTGGGTCGGGCGGCGCTCGCGCGCCGCCGAGCTCTGCAAGCGCGCGATCGGCTGGTGCGACTACGCCCGGGCCTACCAATTGCTGGCCGAGCTCGAGCTGCCCGGCGAGGACTACCTGCACGTGCTCGCGCGCGTCCATGCCTACGTGAGGCCCGCTACCTACGTGGAGATCGGCGTGGCGCGCGGCGACTCGCTCGCGCTCGTGCGTCCCGAGACCCGCGCCATCGGCATCGACCCGGAGCCGCGCGTCAAGCAGCCGCTCGGCTCGCTCCAGAAGATCTTCGCGGAGACGAGCGATGAGTTCTTCGCCCGCCACGATGCGATCGCGGAGCTCGGCGGGCGGCGTGTGCGGATGGCCTTCATCGATGGACTGCACCACTTCGACTACGCGCTGCGCGACTTTGCGAACCTCGAGCCGCTCTGCGACCCCGACTCCCTCATCTTCGTGCACGACTGCCACCCCTTGGACGAGCGGACCGCCGCCCGCGAGCAGACGACCGCCTTCTGGAGCGGCGACGTCTGGCGGCTCATCGGACTGCTCAAGAGGCATCGGCCGGATCTCTCGGTCCACACCATCGCGACACGCCCGACCGGGCTCGGACTGATCACCGGGCTCGACCCCGGATCGCGCGTGCTGCGCGAGAATCTGCCGGAGCTCACCGCGGAGGGCCTCGCCATGGGCTTCGATACGATTGCGGGCCGCAAAGCCGACGCGCTCAATCTCATCCCGAACGACTGGAGCGCGCTGCGGGCGCTCCTCGGGCGCGCGTGAGCGGCCGGTGAGCACTCGGCCGTATCTGCTTTTCGTGCGGGCGGGCGCGGAATCCCTGCACCCGCGGCTCATCGCGGAGGATCGCGCGCGCAACTGGGACTGCTGCGTGAGCTGGTACACGCCGCCCGCCGACGAGCGCATCGCCGAGTATTACTGCAGCGGCGGCGACAACAAGCTCGAGGGCTTCCTCGAGTTCTGGCGGCGCCGCCCTCAGCCCTGGCCGTACCGCTATGTCTGGATCATGGACGATGACGTCTACCTCGAGCCAGGTGACGTCTCGAGGTTCTTCGAGTTCTGCGAGCGCTACTCGACATACGTCTCGCAGCCCGCGCTGCGCTGGTTTACCCACACGACCCTCAACGTGCTCGTGCACAATCCGGCCTGCGTGCTGCGCCGCGTGAGCTTCGTCGAGGTGATGGCGCCTTGCTTCTCGACCCCGGCCCTCGAGCACCTGATCCACACGTTCGACTGGACCAAGAGCACGTGGGGCACCGACTGGGCCTGGGGCTGTCTGCTGCAGGGGCGCCAGCCGCTCTACGTGGTCGACGCGATCGTGATGAAGCACACGCGCGCCGGCGACGGCCGTCCCGGCCCCTTCTACCGCAAGCTCTCCGCGATGGGTGTCGATCCCGCCGAGGAGCTGCATAGAGTGGAGCGCATGTTCCCGGAGTTCGTCGGCGCGAAGACGCTGCCGGACGGGCACGTCTTCCGGAAGGGCATCCCGAAGCTCATCGCGCCCGTGCTCTGGCGCCTGTTCGAGCGGCTCAAGGTGATCGTGCGCCTGCGCAAGCAGCTCCTGAGACAGTGGAGGCTCAAGCGCGCGCGCATCGAGGACCTCGTGCACGGCGTACGATAGCCTTGGGCGGCGACACGGCGCGAGCTGCGATACTACCCGAGCCGATACGACGCGAGCTGCGACAGGCCCGAGCCTCGATGGAAGCCGAGCAATGAGCACACCCGTCCTGGGCCACCGGCGCGCCGGCGCGCTACTGCCTCTCACGTGCCTCACGGGCGCGCTCGGCAGGGAGGGGCGCGCGTTCATCGACTGGCTGGCCGAGGCCGGATTCTCGGTCTGGCAGTTCCTTCCGGCCGGACCGACGGGCGCCGACGGCTCGCCCTACTGGGTACGCTCCGACTGCGCGGGCAATCCGGCGGTGCTCGATCTCGAGGAGATGCCCCCGCTCGATACGGCCGAGCACCGATCGTTCCTCGAGTCGGCGCGTCCCTGGCTCGAGGACTACGCGTGCTTCGAGGCGCTCTCGCGCCTGCATGGCGGCTCCGCATGGTGGAGCTGGCCGCCCGAGCACCGCGACCGCGACCGCCAAGCGCTCGAGCGGGTGAGAAGGGAGCAGGCCGAGCCGATACGCGAGATCGAGGCGCTGCAGTTCGCGTTCGCGTGGCAGTGGCGGCGCCTGCGCGATCACGCGCGCTCGCGCGGCGTGCTGCTCTTCGGCGATCTGCCGTTCTACGTCGCGCCGGACTCGGTGGAGACCTGGGCTCATCGCGGCCAGTTCCAGCTGCAGGCGACGGGGATGCCGCGGGCGGTCGCCGGCGTGCCGCCCGATTACTTCTCGCAGCTCGGGCAGCTGTGGGGCAATCCGCTCTACGATTGGGACGCCATGCTTCGCGACGGGTTCACGCTCTGGCGCAACCGCGTGCGGCGCCAGCTCGAGCGGGTGGATCTGCTGCGGCTCGACCACTTTCGCGCGCTCGCCGCACACTGGGCGGTGCCGGCCGAGGCGCCCGACGCGCGCAGCGGCGAGTGGAAGCGTACGCCCGGCTGGGCCCTGCTCAGGACGCTGCGCGATGACCTCGGCGATCTGCCGATCGTGGCGGAGGACCTCGGCGTCATCACGCCCGAGGTGGAGGACCTGCGGCGCGCATTCGCGTTTCCGGGCATGCGTGTGCTGCAATTCGGCTTCGACGGCGTGAGCGACAATCCTCACCTCCCGCACATGCACGAGCGTGACGCCGTCGTCTACACCGGGACGCACGACAACGACACGGCCGCCGGCTGGTACGCGAGCCTCGACGCGGAGACCGCGCGACGCGTCGACTTCTATTTGGGGCTCGCTCCCGGCGCGATGCCGGAGGCACTCGTGCGCGCGGCGCTCGCCTCGGTGAGCGCGCTCGCCGTGATTCCCGTGCAGGATCTGCTGGCGCTCGGCAGCAGCGCGAGGTTCAATACGCCTGCCACGACTGAAGGGAACTGGCTCTGGCGCTTGCCTGCCGGATCGCTCACACCGGAGCTCGCGGGCCACTACCTGCACCTCAACCGAGCCTACGGACGCGCGAAATGAGACTACGCACAGCGCGGATCGGCGCCGCGCGGGATGCCGCTGCCAGCCTCACCGCCGGCCTGATCGCCGCGGCGCTCCGCCTTCCTACCGCCTGGATGGCCAACGCGCGCATCGCCAGCACCCCGGTCGCGGCGCTCCGCATCCCCGCGGCCCGGGTCATGTCCGCCTTCCTCATCATCGCCATCCTCGCGACGTCGGCGGCCTGCTCGATGTTCAAGCCCAAGTTCATACCGCCGCAGCTCTCGATCGTCAGCGTTCAGCTCGAGCGCAGCGACCTGTTCGCGCAGCATCTGAAGGTTCGCATGCGCGTCGACAATCCAAACGACCTCGCCCTGCCGGTCGAGGGCTTGTCGTACACGCTCGACGTCGCGGGCCAGGAAGCTGCGCAAGGCGTCTCGACCGCGAGTTTCACGGTCCCCGCCCTCGGCGAAGCCGAGTTCGACATGGACGTCACCGCCAACCTCGCCGGTACGCTCCTGCGGCTGCTCTCGCGGGGCGACTCGCTCTCCAGCGCGATCGACTACCACATCGCGGGGAAGGTCCGCCTCTCCCACGGCCTGCTGCGCTCGGTCCCCTTCGACAAGCGCGGCACGTTCACGCTGCGATAGCGACTTCGTGTGTTCGCCCTGTGTGGGCTCGCGCTTTTCGTATGGGCGACGAGAGCTTCCTTTCGCAAGCGGCAGATCGATGGACAGGCCGCGGAGCGTCCATGAGGCGCCTCGCCGCTGTCTCCTCAGTGAGATTTGCGGGGCGCACGATCGTGAGCGGGCTTCTCGGGGGCGAGCCCGCCTCATGGAGCGAGCCGGCCTCGTGCTGTCAGAGGTCTCTCACACCCCGCCCGCCGGCCGCCCCGCGAGCCGCTCGTAGAGCTCCACGTACGGCGCGCCCTGCCGCGTCCACGAGAAGTCCTGCGCCATCCCGTTGCGCGCCATGCGAGTCCAGTGCGCCGGATCGGCGTACAGGTCGAGCGCCGCGCCGAGCGCGCGCTCGAGCGCCGCGGCGCTGTACTCTTTGAACAGCACGCCGGTGCCCGTGCCGCTCGCCGGGTCGTAGAGCTGCACGGAGTCGGCGAGGCCACCGGTCGCGCGGACAACCGGCACCGTGCCGTATCGGAGGCTGTACATCTGATTGAGGCCGCACGGCTCGTAGAGCGACGGCATGAGAAACAAGTCGCTCGCCGCCTCGATCCAGTGGGCGAGCTCCTCGCTGTAGCCGCGGTGGAACGCGAGCCGCCGCGGGAACGCTTGCTGCAGCTCGGCGAGCGCGCGCTCGTACGGCTCGTCGCCGCTGCCGACCACCGCGCAGGCGAGGTCGTGCGAGGCGAGCGCGTGCGGCAGGGCCTGGATCAGCAGATCGACCCCCTTCTGCGCCGCGAGGCGCATCACGACGCCGGCGAGCGCCGTCTTCGGTCCGCACGCGAGCCCGAGGCGCGCAGCGAGCGCCGCCTTCAGCTCCGCTTTCACGGCGAGGCGCCCGGCATCGTAATGCCGCGGGAGATACCGGTCGGTGCGCGGATCCCACTCGCCGTAGTCCACGCCGTTCAGGATGCCCAGCACGGAATCCCCCCGCGCCCTCAAGGCCTGCTCGAGGCCCATGCCGTATTCCGGCGTTCGGATCTCCTTCGCGTACGTCGGGCTCACGGTGGTCACGGCGTCGGCATAGAGGATCCCGTGCTTGAGCGGGTTGATGAATCCGCTCCTCAGGTCGTCCTGATGGAGCAGGTAGCGGCTCGAGCCGAGCTGCAGGTCAT
Organism: Gammaproteobacteria bacterium; assembly: GCA_030038645.1. GTDB lineage: Bacteria > Pseudomonadota > Gammaproteobacteria > Steroidobacterales > Steroidobacteraceae > JASHUC01. Next base: position 1,331 of record JASHSR010000052.1, on the reverse strand, counting down.
CGACTGCCGCGGCGCTGAACACCCCCTGATAGCCGACATTGTGGAGCGTGAGCACCGAGCGGGTCGCCTGGAACAGGCGATCCCAGGCGTAGAGCGTCTTCGCGAACAGCGGCCCGAACGCGGTGTGCCAGTCGTGGCAGTGCAGGATCTGCGGGCTCCATCCCATGCGCTGGCAGCACTCGAAGGCCGCCCGCGTCAGCGCGAGAAACCGCAGATGCTCGTCGGGGTCGGTCGTGTAGATCCGGCCGCGAGCGTAGAGCGCCGGACAGTCGATGAGGTACACCGTGGCCTGCGATCCCGGTAGCCGCGCGCCGACCACGGAGTAGCGATAGCGATGCGGCCCCATCTCGAGCGGGATGTCGTGCAGGAAGTCCACGGGTGCGCTGGCGAGGGAGGCGAGGTCGACGCTCGAGTACAGCGGCAAGAAGGAACGGACGTCGTGGCCCGCGCCCTCGAGGTAGCGAATGAGCGCACCGGTCACGTCGGCCAGCCCGCCCGTCTTGGCGAGCGGGGCGATCTCCGACGCGACGAAACAGATCCTCAACGGCATGCGTGCGCTCGTGGCCGGCAGCGCTGCTCGCGGTCGACCGAGGCCGCGGTGCCGGCGAAAAGGCGCGCAGTCTACCGCGTGGACGGCCGGCACCGGCACGGTAGACTGTGACCGGGAGCCCGAACCGCCTTTGATACGCCGTGTCCTGATAGGCCTGATGCTCATCGCGCTGATCGCGGTATCGGCGAGCGTCGGCATGCTCGTCGCGAATTGGCCCGCGTGCGTTCACTTCCTGCAGGCTCGGCGATAGCACCGCGTGATATTGCAATGCAGCATCCAGAAAGCGCCCCCGGCGCTGTCAATCGCATCTATTGGCGAATATCTCTCTGATTTATATAGATAATCTCCCTCGGAGCCGGCCGGGAGACCCCCGTCCGAGGTAAACTATCCGTGTTCCCCCGGCTTCCCGCGCCATTCGGAGCGGGCATCGCGGACCGCCTCTTCACTCTCAGCGAGGCCCCGCGCTCCGCGGAACGATCGGTAGCCGAAGAATCATGTCAGCGTCGCCCTACAAGCAGCTCGAGCAGGAATTCAAGCGCCTCCACGCCTTTCGCGGAGCGCTGTCGCTGCTGCGCTGGGACGCGGCCGTGATGATGCCCCGGGGCAGCGCGGACATCCGCGGCGAGCAGCTCGCCGCGCTCGAGACGGAGTACCACGCGCTGCTTACCTCTCCGCGTATCACGCGGCTGCTCGACCGCGCGCAGGCGAATGCGCAGGGCCTCATCGACTGGCAGGTCGCCAATCTCCAAGAGATGCGCCGCCAGCGCGACCACGCGATCGC
>JASHSR010000531.1 GCA_030038645.1 Gammaproteobacteria bacterium | reverse complement strand
TCACCGTACGCATCGAATACTCCAGCATGGAGAGCCAAGAACGGGCATGGATGTCCTGCGAAGCGAGCGCCGCTCCTCATCGGCGCCAGATGCGATTCGCGACCTCCCCGATGACTTCGAGCTTGCGCCATTGGGCGTCTTCCGCCTGTACGAGGTGATCGTCGCAGGACGACGCGAATCCGCATTGCGTGCACAGCGCCAGCTGCTCGAGCGGGAGATACTTTCCCGCGAGCTCCAGGCGTTCGATCAGCTCTTCCACTCCCTCGACCCGCGGCTTTTTCGTACTCACCAGCCCCATGGCCATGACGCGACCTTTGGGTACGTACTTGATCGGCTCGTAATCCCCCTCGCGCTCGATGTCCTCCCACTCGAACAGGAAGCGCTCGTGCGGCAGCTGATTGAACATGGCGTCCGCGATGGGGGCCAGCGAACCGTCCCAGAAGCCTCCGCTCAGATTTCCTCGGCACAAATGCAGCGCCACCGTCACGCTCCGCGGAATCGACCGGGTAACGCTCGTGTCGGCCTCGAGCGAGATGCGCAGCAGCTCCTCTCGCTTCGCGATTCCGAGGTCCTTCAGAATCCGGTCGGTGTATTGCGAATCCACGAGGGCAGGATAGATTGGAAAGTCGAACTGCACCCAATTCGCACCTGCTGCAATCGCTTCGGCCACCAGGCGCCGCTCGATCTCGACGACTGCGGCGAGAAGCTCTTGCCGGTGCGCATAGACCTTTTGGGGTATTGTCACGAAGTCGGTCAAGAAGTACGACGGCGCCGGGAGCGTCACCTTGAATGGAAAGTTCGTGATGCTGCGCAGAAAGGTGACTTCCTCGGCCAGGGGCGAGGCCGCTTTCTTCAGGGGCGCAACCACTACCGGGTCAACGTAGCCACCGTCGGGCACCTCGCGCTTCTCCTTCCGCGCTCCGAGTGGGCTCTCTGCGGGACCGAGTCCGTCTACAGCGTCGTAAAAGGAACTGAGAAATGACGTACGGCGGATCTCGCCGTCGGTGACCACATCGAGACCCGAATCAATCTGGCGCTGCACGAGGCGCCTAGCCTCCGCGTCCGCGACACTGTTCAGTCTTTGCAACTCCAGCGCCTTGTCCGCCAAAGCGAGGGGGCGAAGTGCACTGGTCTTGCCACCATAGATCGCCTCGATCGCGTCGGTAACCGCCTTGGGTCGCAAGAGACTGCCAACCGTCTCCGCGCGCGCGACGCGCCGTGCCGGCCTCGCTGATTGAATTTCACTCGTACTCATTGTGCCGATCTCCATCGGGTCCGGAAAGCGATAATCCCGAGCTCTACAGGCGCTCGGCGAACGCAGAGATCGCATCCGCGAGCTGCGCAATCAGGGCTGGTTGGCCGGTGAGATAGTGCGTCCCACGATCCAGCTTGTGGCGGGTGATGCGACCGGCGGCCGCCTGACACCAGATGTCATGGTCGCTGGGGAACGTCGAGGAGTCCGCCGTATGCTCTACGAGCAGGACCGGCACCGACGTGCGCGCCAGATTCTCCGGACCATCTCCGCGGCTGCAGCGCGCCCACTGGCTCAGGAAGGAGGTGAGCGAGGTGTAGCGCCCCATGCTGTTAGCGGCCAAATTCTGCTCGCGCGGGGGACCCCACACGGTCGTTCCCGGCGCGCGGTCGTTCGGATCCAGGGTTGGATCGAGACAGCGGGGGTCCGCAAGCGTCCGGTGCACGACGAACGCCATGTCCCTGGGGCCGTGGGCCATCGAGCGCAGCTGTAGGAGCTTGACTCTTGCCCAACGCTCGAGCCGGTCCAGTCGGGCTCGCTGGGCTTGCCGGTAACGCGCCATGAACTCGGGCGAATAGGGCGGCCCATTCGCCGAACTGAACATGTCGAGCGACGGGTCGGTCGCCAGCAGATCCGCTTCATCGACGGCGGCCGGATCGATCCATGACTGTAGCAACCGAGATCGACCCAGATGCGCCGCAGTGAGGGCGATGCCGTTCGCCGGCGGTAGATCTTCCGGCGCCAGATCTATCGGATCGCCCGCCGGCGTATCCGTAACCTCAAGATGCTCGGCCTGAGCCTGATAGAAACTCACCAGAGCTCCACCTCCGGAGTTGCCGACGAGGAGAACGCGATCGAAGCCGCGGGAGCGCAGCCAGCGTACGCCGGCCCCGAGGTCCTGAATGGCTCGCTCGAGGAGCAGCGCGACGTCGCTTCCAAGATAACGGGTATTCAGCCCGAGAGCGGCCACGCCTCTCGCCGCGAGCGGCTCGAGCAGATAGTGCCCCATAAAATTGGATGTCGGGTGGATGACGACCGCAGCGATTCGGGCATGGGCAGGGCGACGGAAGGCGCCCCATATGCGAGGTTGCAGCAGCTGCAGCCCGGATTGCGCTTCATGCATGTCACCGCGACGAACATCTATCGCCACCGGTTCTAGGATCATGTCCCTTGTGCTGATTTGTCTCGTGGCTCCGCTAGGAAGCGTGCCGCCTCACCCGCCGCGCGGCTAGCCCCCGAGAAGGGTACAGCTCCAAGCGCGCGGTCCGAATACGAAAAAATTTGGGAGCGCTCTCGGTGGCAAAGTGCCTCCGACGCGGGCAAGGCTAGGGCGCAGTTCTGCCCAGTGTCCGAAAGTGATCGGCATCCCGGCGTCTCAGCGCATCCGCCATCAGCACGCCGACCGCGGCTGTCGCCAACAGAAGCACCGGCAACCATTCGACCAGCGGCGAGAAGCCGCCCGCGAGCACATCGAAGCGCACGCAGCCGAACGTGAAGACACAAAGCAGGCTGACGGTGCTCACCAGCGACGGCGCCCTGACGCGCAGCCAGTTCCCGGATTGGCCGCGGAAGTATCCCAACACCGCGGCGGAGGCGATGGCCATCAGCGCGACGACCCCCAGCGTCCCCACAGCCGATACGCGCGCGAAGAGCACGGTGATGGGATCCGCTCCGGCCACGACGAACAGCATCATGATCACCCAAGCGCTCAGGCTCTGGGTAACCGAGGCCACGTGCGGGCTGAGGTGCAAGAGATGTGTTCGAGAGAGTCTTTCGGGCAGGAGGCCCTCACGACCCATCGCAAACAGGTAACGCGAAATCGAGTTGTGGAAGGCGAGTATGGCCGCGAAGGCGCTGGTGAGCAGCAGCAGACGCATCGCGGTGGCAAGAGCCATGCCGGCTCGCTCATCAGCGATTTGAAAGACGAACGTAGTCGGGTCATGTAGTACGGATAGCGCCGCGCTCAAGCGAGCATGGCCCACCGCCGCGACCAGGCACCAACTGGAGAATACGTAGAATCCTCCTATCAGGAGCAGTGAAAGGTAAGTGGCGATGGGAATCGTTCGGCCGGGGTTTCTGGCCTCCTCGGCGTAGATCGTCGTCGCCTCGAAGCCGATGAACGCTGCGAAACACATCAGCAGGCCGATGGCCGGCGAACCTCGCTCTATGGCCGCGGGCATGAAGGCCGCAGCGCTGATTTCGGCGCTCCCTCCGGTCAGAACCGCGATGTCGAGCACGAAGACCACGAGGTACTCGCAGATGACGAGCGTCGCCAACACTCGCGCGGACAAGTCGACTTGACGGTAACCGAGTACCGCCGCGACCAACATGGCCGCGCATGCGCAAAGCCACCACGGGAGTTGAATACCCGCGTGGGCGCGTATGAAATCCGAAGCAGCCGAGCCGAAGAGTCCATAAAGGCCGATTTGAATGGATGTATAGCTGAATAGGGCTATCGCCGCCGTGCCGCCCGCGGCGTGGCCGCCCAGCCCACGCGCCGCGAAGACGTAGAAACCGCCCGTGCTTCTTACATGATGCGCCATCGCGGTGTATCCGGCCGCGAAGGTCAGCAGTATGCAGACGGCGATTACGAACATCGCGGGGATGCCGGCGCCGTTGCCGAGCAGCATTGCGACGGGGACACCGGCGGCGATGGCAACCAGTGGGCCTGCGGCAGATACGACAAAGAACGTGACCGCGCCAACGCCGAGGGTACCGGCGCGCAGCTCATGCCCGCTATTACGCGCGGCCGTCGCCATCAGCACCACTCACGGAGCACCGATCCGTCCCAGCCCCGAAATCGCGCGGTTCTATACCACCATCAATACCGGGGCTCATCGGTCGTTCGCACCGCGCCGATTGCGCTTCTCGAGACTCCATGCATCGAGCCTTTTGCGCGCCTCGGTCGCCTCGCGAGCCATGTAGGCCTCGTCCACGGCCCATGTCGTGAGCTCGACTCGCAGTCCGTTAGGATCGAAAAAATAGATGGATTCGATGATGTGGTGGTCGGTGATGCCGAGCACTTCGAATCCGGCGCGCTCCAATCGGGCCTTCATGTCGATCAGCGTCGCCCGGTCCGGTACCTGAAGGGCGATATGGTTGACCCACGCGGGGGTATTGGGCGAAGGCGCCGCGATCTTGTCGTCTCCCAGATCGAAGAAGGCGATGAATGAGCCGTCCGCCATGCGGAAAAAAATGTGGGTGTAGGGACAATATTCGCCGGTCGAGGGCACGTAGTCGGCACGAATGACGTGCGCGAGCGGTAAGCCGAGGATGTCCTCATAGAAATGACGGGTCTCCTCGGCGTCGCGGCAGCGCCACGCGAAGTGGTTGAGGCGGTGGATTGCAGGGGACATCGTCGATCTCCAAATTTGCCCGGCCGGTTCCTGCGTCCAACTTCTTTGGTGTTCCACAACGCACCGAGCCTCGGACGCTGTGCGCAACGGCCGTCCGTCCAGGGCGGCGATCCGCACCGCAATTGCCGTGCGGACCTTGCCATCACGCGCGCGGGTGCGCGGCCCTCTCGGTCGCGACTTGACTTTGAGATTAGCGTCCGGTGGAGCGCATCGCTATGACCCTGTAAGGGTATTGGCACGCCGCGAGTCGCGCGGACCAGCTGACGTTGCCCGCACGTGCGCATCGCGCCGCTCCCTGTATCGGAGCTCTTGCATCCCGTTGCTGCGTCGCAGCATTGAACGGGGGAGCCAAGGGGGCCGGTAGCCTGTCAGGTGTATTGTAAATCCGCTCCAAACGGGCTTAATCATCACTCCAGCAATCGCGCGAATGATGATTGGATGAATTCTCCCTTCGCAGCGCCGCACCCTGGCGGCGTGACGCTCTTCGAGCGCATCTGGCGGTCGCACCTCGTGCGCTCGCTCGGCGACGGTGTCGATCTGTTGCACGTCGACCGGCATTACATTCACGACCTGGAAGCAGGTCCGTGTCTGCGGAGGCTCGCCGCCCGCGGCATCGGTGTCCTGCGTCCCGACTTGACGTTCGCGACCCCGGATCACGCGGTGGCCACGCACTCGGGGCGCACCGCGGACTCGAGCCCGACGGGCGGCCGTCTTCTACACGAAATGCGCGAGCGGACCGGCGCAGCCGGCATCCGCCTCTTTGATCTCGGCGATCCCGGCCAAGGCATCGTGCACGTCATCGGTCCGGAGTCGGGACTGACCCTGCCTGGACTCCTGATCGTCTGTCCCGACAGCCACACCTGCACGCATGGCGGGATGGGCGCTCTCGCCTTTGGTATCGGTTCGAGCGAGGTCGAGCACGTCTTGGCGACCCAGAGCCTTCGCCAGAAGTGCCCGGCGACTCTGCGGCTCCTCTTCGAAGGCCACGCCCGCACCGGCGTCACGGCCAAGGATTTGATCCTCTATGCGATTGGCAAGTTCGGCACCGGAGCCGGGCGCGGCCACGCGATCGAGTACGCCGGGCCGGTGGTACGCGCCCTCGGGATCGAGGAGCGCTTGACACTGTGCAATTTGTCGATCGAGCTCGGCGCGAAGATCGGCATGATCGCGCCCGATGACAAGGTGTTCGAGTTCGTGGCGGATCGTCTCTACGCGCCTCGGGGACGAGACCTCGAGCGCGCCATCGAGCAGTGGCGAGCGCTGCGCAGCGATCCACACGCCGGCTTCGATCGCGAGCTGTCGATCGACGCCGCCTGTGTGGCGCCTCAGATCACCTGGGGCACGAGTCCGCAGGATGTGGTCGGCATCGATGGCGTCGTTCCCGATCCGAACGGTGAGGCCGATCCGGAGCGGCGGCGCAGCATGCGGGCAGCGCTCGACTACATGGGACTCACCCCGGGCCAACCGCTGGAAGGCACA